>NZ_WHNW01000014.1 GCF_009362845.1 Ostreibacterium oceani
AATCGGTTACTCGCCATTGTCTGGTTTGATAAAGACGCCAAATCTCTTGGCGATCAAGCGGTGTTAAGCGTATTCGTTTGTGCATGTTCATTACAGTATTCTCTCAAAAAATACTGTAAACAACCCGAAGAAATCTTACAAATAAGTTAAGTATATTGAAAAAGTATATTAAAAGCTAAAATGTAAAAGCAGTTGAATAAAAACGACAAATAAGAGTAGTCAAGTAATAGCGAATTAATAACAGCGAATTAATCGTTTGCAGGTGAACAAAATGGAAAAAATAATGAAAAAAATCGGTTTGTGTTTATTTATATTGGCAGTCGGCACGAGTCAAGCGCAAGAGGTGTTGATTTTGGCTACGGCTGAAACGCGGAATCACACAGTCAATCAGCGCGATACGATGATTGCAGAGTTTCAAGCCAGTGGTGCGAATGTCACCGTCAATCTAACCGAATTCTCTAATGCAGCAACAATGGATTCAGCGGTGATTACGGGCTATGATATGGTCATTGTTCATGGACATAATGTCGCCATTGAGCTGGCTGATTTGGCGGTAATTGAGCAGGGTATTATTGACCAATTATCAACAGCATTTGTGTTTTTAATCGATGGGTGTAGTGTGGCATGTGGCCCCAATGTCAATGCCGTATTGCCCATTATTAATAATGTCAAAACGGTCGGTGGCGCGTTGACCTACGAGGCTGGCCGAAATCGATTTACAGCCAATTTGAATACCGTGTCTGAATTTGCAGGTGATTTTACCGCGATGCCGACGATGGATAGCTTTAATTATCGTCCCATTGCTGGCGCAACGATCAATAATATTCTTTATTCTGAAGCGATTATTGATACATCAACGACGGATGCCAATGCGCTGGGGGTTTTTTATCCAATTAATGAAAGTCGGGGGTCGTGTGTTTACTACATGGCGGATATGACGATGTTTTGGCAGGCTGCTAGCCAATATTATGATATGGATGTCAAAGATAACTTTGCCCCGGCCTTTATTAACGCGGCGACTAATCGACAATCGGGTGCGTGTTTTGTCGGGCTAAACATAACACCAAGCCCAGTACCTAGTATCAATTGGGTCAGCCTATTCGCTCTTATGGGTGTGATGGGGCTGTTAGCAATTCGATTATTATCAGGGCGATTATTATCAGGGCGTTGTTTTTCATAGGCTTTGGGGCAACTGTGTAAAAAATGGGTTTTACGGTTTCATTATGTCTCATTATGCTCTCATTACGGCGCATTAATCAGCAGTAAGTGCTGAGGTAAATGCTCTTGGAAATAGGCCTCGACCCCTTCAGCGATGGCGGTGGCAATTTTCTCTTGGTAACGCGTCGTTTTGAGTTTTTTCTCCTCTTCTGCGTTTGAAATAAACGCCGTTTCAACCAAAATAGACGGAATGTCGGGTGACTTCAATACCGCAAAGCCCGCGCGTTCAACTTGTTTTTTGTGGTTGCGCCCGACTGCTTTCATATGGCGTAGGGTTTTTTTGGCTAATACATAGCTTGATTCTATGGTCGCGTCTTGTTGAATTTGCATCAGAACTTTGCTGATATCTTTGTCGTAGTCATTAATATCCACGCCGTATTTGAGTTCATCGGCGGTGTGTTTTTGTGCGAGCCATCTGGCGGCTTCGGATGAGGCACCACGGGTTGATAGAATATAAACAGAAGAGCCGCTGGCGCTGCACTGTGCGCAAGCGTCTGCATGAATACTCACGAATAAATCTGCATTGTGCTTGCGTGCTAGTGCTAGGCGTTGGCGCAGGGTTAGGTATTTGTCGGTTGAACGTGTCATGACCGCGCGTTTGTTTGGCATGGCATCAATTTTTTTCTGTAAGCGTTTACCCACCTGTAGCACGATATCTTTTTCATAGGTGCCGCCAGGGCCAATCGCACCTGGGTCCTTGCCGCCATGACCTGGATCTATCATGATAACGATTTGGTTTTTATTGGGTACGACAGCCGTTGTGTCAATCGTTGGTGCATTGATGCTGGCAATCGTGTTGCTATTGTTAGAGTTGTTGTCTTGTCGTGGCGGTGCGCTTTTAGGTGCTGTTGTTGCTAGCGCGATCGAAGCATTCGTGGCTGCTGGGCTTGGTTGTGATGCGGGTTGCGGTGTTGGTGTTTGTTTTATGTCGGGGTCACCTGGTGTCAGTGACTCCAGTTGAATCGCCAAAAGGCCTTGATTGGCGGTGTTTGGGTTAGGTGTTGGTTGCCGTGTTGGTTGCTTATTTTGCTGGCCACCCTGATCAAATACGTCAATAACCACACGGTGGCCGCGGCTACCTTCTGGGCGCATGGCATAGACCTGCCAGCGATAATCGACATTCAAATCTAGGACAATACGTGTCTCATTATCCGACCGTTGTCCCGTGCGAACGCGGGATACGCCACGGTTTTTGAAGGCAAGTGTGTTTTTGTACCCTGTTGCCGGTGTGGCGGTAACGTCGACAACGATTCGTGTGGGGTTGGACAAAGCAAACGCATTAAATGTCGGTGCTGTTTTGGTGTCGAGGACGATTTGTAGTTTGTCTTCTCTGGCGTTGGCTCGAAGTTGATCGATTTGATTATTTGCCTGTGCTAAGGTCGAAAAACAGGCAAGCAGAATGAGGGTCAGCGCAGTCAACCATGGGGCAAGCCGAAGCGCAAAACGCGACGAACAACGCGACGAACAACGCAGCGGAAGACGTGGTACTGAGAATGGCGCAAACAATGGGTAAAGCGTTTTTTTATCTATCATTATTTTATAATGTTAATTAGTTATTTTTTATCAAGAGATTAGTTGTCAATTGATTGTCGTTATGTGCTGCTTTTTGTGCGGTTTTTTGCAGATGCTATGGCATTCCACTGCGGCATTCACTGCGGCATTTACTGCGGCATTTACTGCGGCATTTACTGCGGCATTTACTGCGGCATTTACTGCGGCATTTACTGCGTCATCTTGCTGTGATACTGCCAACAGCGGCGCAAAAAAGCAGTGCAAAAAAGTCTAGCGAAAACTTTACTTGATAAACGCCCAAAAGGCACTTATGATAACCGCTAGATTTAATTCACTTGGGTTAAACACTAACATTTTGCATTATAACAGAATTTAGCGAGGTCGCATGCCTGAATTATTAACAACTCCATTAAATTCGTTGCATCAGCAGCTCGGTGCCAAACTGGTCGCATTTGCAGGCTATGAGATGCCCGTGCAATACCCAGCTGGTATTTTACAAGAGCATCGGCAAACCCGAACCAGCGCAAGCCTTTTTGATGTATCGCATATGGGGCAAATACTGCTATCGGGCGAAGGCGTGGATGATGCATTAGAGGCTATCCTACCGATTTCAGTCAAGGGCTTAAAAGTCAATCGCCAACGCTATGGTTTTTTCACATTAGACAATGGCGGTATTTTGGATGATTTGATGCTGGCTAAGGTCGATGACAACACGTTTTACCTAGTGATTAATGCCTCTCGCCAAGCCGAAGATACCGCGCATTTGCGCCAACATTTAGCACAATTTACGATGACGCCGCTAGCGGATTATGCGCTGCTGGCATTGCAAGGGCCCAACGCTGTTGACGCACTGGGCAAACACATTCCAGGCGTTGAAGCGATGCGGTTTATGGATTCACAGTCATTTGATTGGCAAGGGACGGCGCTACGAATTTCACGCTCGGGCTACACGGGTGAAGACGGGTTTGAGATTTCACTGCCCGCAACGCATGCCGAGCAATTTGCGCGGTTGTTGCTCGCCGACGAAGCGGTTGAAATGGCAGGGCTTGGTGCGCGTGATTCGTTGCGGTTAGAGGCAGGGCTTTGCTTGTACGGAAATGATATTGACGAATCAACCACACCGATTGCGGCGGGTCTTCAGTGGGCGATTCAACCCGTACGCCGTGCAGGCGGTGAGCGCGCTGGTGGCTTTATTGGCGATACAGTGATTTTGTCAGAAATGCAACACGGTACCGCTCAACAATTAGTTGGCTTGACGGTATCGGGCAAAGCCCCCGTTCGCACAGGGGGCTTGTTGGTCAATGCGCAAGGCGATACCATCGGGCGCATTACTTCGGGGTGTTTTGCCGCCACAGTTGATGCGCCGATTGCTATGGGCTACGTTGATACGGCTTTTTTAGCCAGTCAGCAGCCAATATTTGCAGCACTTAGGCAAAAACAAATTCCAGTGACACTGACCGATTTGCCGTTTGTGCCGCATCGCTATTATCGTGGATGAGTGTATAGCTAATGCGTTATATCTAAATGCTTATACACTCGTTTTAATTTAATGTCAGTTAAAGAGGTAACATAAAATGAAAAAATATTTCACCCAAGATCATGAATGGATTGCTATTGACGGAGACACGGCAACGGTCGGAATCACCGACTATGCACAAGACCAACTTGGCGATGTGGTTTTTGTCGAATTACCAGAGATCGATGACGAGGTTGCGCAAGGCGATGAAGCTTGCGTCATTGAATCAGTCAAAGCCGCAGGGGAAGTGCATTCGCCTGTTAGTGGCAAAGTAGTCGAAGTCAATAGCCAATTAGAAGATGAACCAGGCTTGATTAATCGTGCGGCCGAAAGCGATGGCTGGGTTTACAAGATGACCGTCACAGACCCATCGGAGTTAGATGAATTGATGGATACAGCGGCTTACCAAGACTTTTTAGCCTAGGTTTTTCTGTGCAATTTGCTGTGTAATTTATTGTGTAATTTGCTGTGTAATATTACTGTGCGATTTTTACGCATAGACCGCTTGCGTACTACGTTTTACGAGGATATATAACCATGTCTACTCCAATTACTGATCATCAGTCGATACAGTCGTTTGTTCGCCGTCACTTAGGGCCTAGAGTCAAAGACCAACAGACGATGCTAGATTATTTAGGCTTTGATAGTCTGACTGAATTAGCACATCGAATTGTGCCTGATGATATTGAGCGCACGACACCCCTTGATATTGCGCCCGCTATTAGCGAGGTAGATGCGTTGAGTCGGCTAAAAACACTCGCCGACAAAAATCAGGTATACCGCTCATTAATTGGTATGGGGTACTATGATACCCATACACCAGCGGTTATTGCGCGTAATATTTTTGAAAATCCCGGGTGGTACACGTCGTACACGCCGTATCAACCTGAAATTTCTCAGGGGCGGCTTGAGGCGCTGATGAATTTTCAGACGATGGTGTCTGACTTGACAGGGTTTGATATTGCCAATGCATCCATGCTCGATGAAGCAACGGCTGCGGCAGAGGCCATGACATTTTGTCAGCGCGCCAGTAAATCCAAAGCGACTCAATTTTTTGTTGACAAGGGCGTGCATCCACAGACGCTCGATGTGGTTAAAACACGCGCCGTGCCGTTGGGGATTGACGTGGTTGTCGGCAACGCCATGACAGACTTACAGCCTGAAGCCGTATTCGGTGTCCTGTTGCAATATCCAGATACAACGGGTGAAATCCGAGATTATCGCGAATTAATTGCGAGCGTACAACAACACAAAGGGAAGGTCGCTATGGCGGCTGATTTGTTGGCCTTGACGTTATTGACGCCACCAGGTGAATTGGGTGCCGATATTGCCGTTGGAAATACGCAGCGTTTTGGCGTGCCGTTAGGTTTTGGTGGGCCGCACGCGGCTTATATGGCGACGTCCGAAAAAGAAAAGCGCAACCTCCCAGGGCGTATTGTCGGTGTTTCAATCGATAGCCGTGGGCAACCTGCCTATCGCTTAGCGTTGCAAACACGCGAACAGCATATTCGCCGTGAAAAAGCAACATCGAATATCTGTACGGCGCAGGCATTACTCGCGATTATGGCGGGTGCTTATGCCGTTTATCACGGCCCTGCAAAGCTCAAAGAACTCGCGACACAGATTGCACATTATACGGCACAATTAAAAGCAACGCTGATAAAAGCAGGCTTGACGGTGGTCAATTCATCGGCATTTGATACCCTTACGTTAGATTTTAGCGAACAAACCGCGCAGGTCGATGCGATTAAAGCACGCGCAGAAAAACAGCAAATTAATTTTGCCTACCGTGCGAATCACCAAATTTCATTGTCTTTGGATGAAGTGACAACGGCCCAAGAGTTAGCGACAATTGTCGCCATTATTGCGCCTGAGGCGGATTTGGTCAGCGTTGAGGGCAGTGCCGTTGACGACAGTGCGGCGGGCGATGAGCCAGCGACGTTGCCTGACAGTTTGCCAAAAAAATTATGGCGTACCTCGACGTATTTAACCCACCCTGTGTTTAACCGTTATCATTCCGAAACGTCCATGATGCGGTATTTGCGACAGCTTTGTGACAAAGATTTAGCACTGGATCGGACGATGATTCCATTGGGTTCTTGTACGATGAAACTCAATGCGGCTTCCGAATTAATACCAGTCTCATGGCCGCAATTCAATCGTATTCATCCCTTTTCACCGTCTTCACAATACCAAGGCTATATCGAATTGTTTAAAGATTTAGAGGCCATGCTATGCGAATGTACTGGTTATGAGGCGATATCATTGCAGCCAAATTCTGGCGCTCAGGGTGAATATGCGGGTTTATTGGCGATAAATGCTTACCACCAAAGCCGTGACGAATCCCACCGTAAGGTTTGTTTAATCCCAGAGTCTGCGCATGGGACGAATGCAGCTTCTGCCGCTATGGTCGATATGAAGGTCGTGGTCGTTAAAACCGATGAACAAGGCAATGTCGATGTCAATGATTTACGTGAAAAGGCCGAAAAATATGCAACCGAACTCGCGGCAACCATGGTCACTTATCCATCGACACATGGGGTGTATGAAAAAGCGATTCGCGAAATCTGTGACATTACACACCAGTATGGCGGTCAGGTTTATTTAGACGGTGCAAATTTGCAGGCGCAAGTCGGGCTTGCAGCACCTGGGCATTATGGGGCGGATGTGTCGCATTTAAATCTACATAAAACCTTCGCCATTCCGCATGGTGGCGGTGGTCCAGGGGTAGGGCCTATTGGCGTGCGTAAGCATTTGGCCCCGTTTTTGCCAAACCACGTGTTGACAGATTTGTCACACCAAGGCGCAGCGGTGAGTGCCGCACCGTGGGGTAGCGCTTCAATCCTGCCTATATCGTGGATGTATATCACGATGTTAGGGGGGCAAGGGTTAACCTTAGCCTCGATTGTTTCGATGCTAAATGCGAACTACATTGCGCAACGATTACGCGAGGTTGGTTATCAGGTCTTATACGCCGATGAAAACAATTTGGTGGCGCACGAGTGTATTATTGATGTCAGACCATTCAAAGAATCGGCTTCGGTTTCAGTAGACGATATTGCTAAGCGGTTGATGGATTTTGGCTTTCATGCGCCGACTATGTCATTTCCTGTGCCTGGTACGTTGATGATTGAGCCAACCGAGTCTGAGAGTAAAGCCGAACTGGATCGGTTTTGTGACGCCATGGCACAAATTTACCAAGAAATTCAGGCAGTCGAATCGGGCAAGTACCCTGCTGACAATAATCCACTAGTCAATGCGCCGCATACGATTAGTGATTTGGTGGGGGATTGGAATCGTCCTTACTCAAGGGCGGTTGCCATTTACCCAGTCGAGACTTTGCGCTACAATAAATACTTTACCCCAGTGAATCGAGTAGATAACGTCTATGGCGATAGACACTTGGTCTGCACTTGCCCACCGATGAGTGCTTGGCAAGACGACGATATTTAGCGGAGAACACCCATGCAACAACAGATTGTATTTACCCTAAGCGCCCAAGATACCCCTGGCATTGTGACGACTATTTCAACGGTGGTAAGCGAGCATGGCGGGAATTGGCTAGATAGTCGGATGTCACAGTTGGCAGGCGAGTTTGTGGGGATAGTCCATGTTGGCGTCGATTTGGATAAAAAATCCAGCTTAGAAACGGCTTTATTGGCATTATCCGACAAAGGCATTACGGTAGAAATTCGTCAATCAGCTGCACAAACGAACACCAAGCATGCAGGGCTCAGATTGCACCAAATTCAACTGATTGGTCAAGATCGCCCAGGTATTGTGACGGAACTATCTCGACTATTCTCAAGCCGTCAGATTAATATTTTTGAACTAGATACGCAAATTAGTGATGCATCGATGGCAGGTGGTGTGTTGTTTAATGCTGATGCGGTTGTTGGGGTAGATAAATCAATCGATTTAGACGAGTTATTAGATTATTTGCATGAATTGGCGGATGCGTTGTCGCTTGATATCGAATGGACGGCGCATATTTAGGCGTTGACCTGATAATACGTTTAGAATACGTTTAGCTACTTAAAATTACCTTTTCAAACCGTCTGTAGTTAATCGTCTGAGTTAATCGGCTGTAGTTAAAGTGACGAATGTGAAGGGTGATGAATGTGAAGGGTTATTTAACCTGACTGGTTGTCACTTTGGCTTTGGCAAAATGTTGGCTTTTAGTAGATTTATAGATGGTAAACAAAACGATGACAGATAAAACATCACAACAGGAAACCCCATCCGCTGAGATGAGCCACGTTAATAAAAAGCTGGCGAATATTCCAGTTGCAACGGCAACGCTGAATAAGCCAGCACTAACCCGTGATGGTAAAGTGCGTCCGCAACCACTGCAGGCGGGTATTAAGCTATTGGGCAAAGACAAAATCGCCAGAGCGCCTGCCAATATCACACCAACAACCAATGAAACACGCATCCAAAAACCCAATTGGATCCGTGCTAAATTCCCAGGGGGAAAAGCCGTTCGCGAACTCAAAGAAACCCTGCGTAAAAATAATTTGCATTCGGTCTGCGAAGAGGCTAATTGCCCCAATTTAGGGGAGTGTTTTGGCAAAGGCGTGGCGAGTTTTATGATTATGGGGGCTATTTGTACCCGACGGTGTACGTTTTGTGCGGTTGCGCATGGACGTCCGAATTTACTAGACCCAAATGAACCCGAAAATTTGGCACGTACCATCGCTGAAATGAAGCTGCGTCATGTTGTTATCACATCGGTCGATCGTGATGATTTATTGGATGGCGGTGCACAGCATTTTGTCGATTGTATTCGCAAAGTCCGTGAATACGCACCGAATACAACAGTTGAAACGTTAACCCCCGATTTTCGCGGACGTGAACAAAAAGCGTTAGACATTTTATTAACAGAACCGCCAGATATTTTCAATCACAACCTAGAGACGACAGAACGGCTTTATCGTGATGCAAGACCGGGTTCGGATTATCAAGTCTCTTTGGATTTATTGAAAAATTTCAAAAAAGCCTGTCCATCCGTGCCAACAAAATCAGGATTGATGGTTGGATTGGGTGAGACCGATGACGAAGTGTATGCTGTGATGCGTGATATGCGTGCGCATGACGTTGATATGCTGACGATTGGACAATATTTACAACCCAGCAATTATCATTTGCCGGTCAAACGCTATGTGACACCAGCACAATTTGAACGCTATGAAGCGACCGCTATTGAATTAGGATTCACCCACGTTGCTGCTGGTCCCTTGGTCCGTTCATCGTATTTTGCTGATGAGCATGCGCAGGAGATTTTATAAGCACTCATGTGCGTCCTTAAAATAACTGGACTGACCGTAAATTGGGTGGCGAATTTATCCATGCTTACCTTAAATTACGCTTAGGTAGATAAAGCCTAAGCCATGTACCAAGCTAAATCTAAACCGCAACTGGTTCCGCAATCACAGCTCCCCATTGTGTATGAATCACCGTTACATCAACGCACGAGACATTTGATTTTAGCGCTGCAAAGTAATCTAGCACTGACTAATCATAAAATCAATGAGTTGGAGAGCCAGATTGCGGCGTTTGATGCCGCCTATCGTGCTCGGTTTTATGATTATATCGATGCCATTAGTGCCTTAAAAGCCACATTAGGATTGATCGAGTCAGACACCACGGCGCATACGGCAATGGTGTTGACCGCGCCAGAACAAGCACGGCTTAAAGCCATGTACCGACAAGCAGCCAAGTATTGCCATCCTGATTATTTGCCGTCACATTTAATCCGTCGTGGTGAGGCGATTTTTCACCAGTTAACTGCGGCCTACCGTGCGCGTGATGTGCTTGCCGTTGAAACTTGGTTGTTCGAGCTAGAAAGTGGGCAAGCCTTTGCCGAGAGCTATCACTGGCAAACCAATCCGCGCCTACTGGCACAAAAAAAAGACTTGCTGCAACAGCGTTTGACACAGCAATGTGAGGTGCTCGATCATTTACAAAAAAATACGTCGCCACAGATTTTCGACACAAGCCAGTGGAATGCATTGTTGTATGATTATCAAGTGATGCTAGAGGAAGAACTGGCGAATTTGAAGTCTGGATATTAAAAGTGCCCATTAAAAGCTGCCCATTAAAGGGTCTATTGGTTGTGCAGTAATACACACTTTGCCGCCACAATAAAAACTTAGCACAGGCCTCAACAAGCCTCAACAAGCCATCAGTATCCTTTTTATCACTAATTCCAGCAGCCAGCAGCCAATCCCACTCCATTCCCACTCCATTTCATCTCATCATTCAACACTAATAGATTTTAACTATCGAATTGATAAGATTAATTTACTTTGTTGATTAATATTTCATGGTATATTAATTAGGTATTTTACCTATCAACGAAATGGGCTGTATGCGTTTAATCTAACCGATTTGGCTATTGGCAAAACATTATTGGCAAAGCGCTATTGGCAATGCATTATTGACAATATACTAGTCGATAATACCAATCGCCCGCGCATTGAATTAGGACTAGGTTGATGGGTAGGCTTTATTTATGACTAGGGGAGAAGAATTATGAATCAATCAAGTACGGGTAAATGTCCATTTCATCAGGGCGCAAATACTGAAACCAATCACTCTGTCATGGACTGGTGGCCCAAGGCGCTCAATGTGGATATTTTGCATCAGCACGACAAAAAACCTAACCCAATGGATGAAGATTTTGATTATCGTGAAGCCTTTAAACAATTGGATTTGGCAGCGCTGAAATCCGATCTCAAGCAATTTATGACAGACAGTCAAGACTGGTGGCCTGCGGATTGGGGGCATTATGGTGGTTTAATGATTCGTATGGCGTGGCACGCAGCAGGCACTTATCGTATTGCCGATGGCAGAGGCGGCGCAGGTACTGGAAATCAACGTTTTGCGCCATTAAATAGCTGGCCAGATAATGCCAACTTAGATAAAGCAAGACGATTATTGTGGCCGATTAAGAAAAAATACGGCAATCAAATTTCCTGGGCAGATTTGTTTATTTTGGCAGGAAATATGGCATATGAGTCAATGGGCTTTGAGACATTTGGTTTTGCGGGTGGTCGTGAAGACATTTGGCATCCTGAAAAAGACATCAATTGGGGCGCAGAAACGGAGTGGCTAGCACCGACAAAAACGCGCTACAAAGCCGTTGACGACAGAGAGTCTCTGGATAATCCATTGGCGGCGGTGCAAATGGGGTTAATTTATGTTAACCCTGAAGGGGTTGACGGTAATCCTGATCCGCTACGCACGGCACAGGATGTTCGCATGACCTTTGAGCGGATGGCGATGAACGATGAAGAAACGGTGGCACTCACGGCAGGCGGTCATACGGTTGGTAAAGCGCATGGCAACGGTGATGCCAGCTTGCTTGGCGAAAGCCCCGAAGGCGCTGAAGTTCACGAACAAGGGTTGGGTTGGATGAACCCTAAAGGCAGCGGTAATGCAGGCGATACGGTGACGAGCGGTATAGAAGGCGCATGGACAACGACCCCCGACCGATGGAATCACAGTTACTTTCATTTGCTGCTTGATTACGATTGGGAATTGAAAAAAAGCCCAGCAGGTGCATGGCAATGGGAGCCAATTGACATCAAAGAAGAAGACAAACCCGTTGATGCGCATGACCCCAGTGTACGCAGAAACCCGATTATGACCGATGCCGACATGGCGATGAAAATGGACCCTGAGTACCGTAAAATTTCAGAACGCTTCTATCAAGACTCAGCGTATTTTAAAGCCACATTTGCGCGTGCTTGGTTTAAGTTAACGCACCGTGATTTGGGGCCGAAAAGCCGTTATTTGGGCGCGGATGTACCCAAAGAAGACCTAATCTGGCAAGACCCTGTACCTGCGGTTGATTATACGCTATCAGAGAGTGAAATTACTGATTTAAAGCAAACGCTGTTAAATTCAGGGCTGGCCGAAGTTGACTTGATTAATACCGCCTGGGATAGTGCCAGAACCTTTAGAAACTCAGACTATCGTGGTGGTGCAAATGGCGCACGCATTCGCTTGGCACCACAAAAAGATTGGATTGCTAACGAACCCACACGTCTGCAATCTGTACTCGACACGTTGACGAATATTCAATCACAATTGAGCAAAAAGGTCAGTCTTGCGGATTTGATTGTGTTAGGCGGGACGGCAGCGGTAGAAAAAGCCGCAGCGCGGGCAGGCGTTTCAATCAATGTGCCGTTTATGCCAGGGCGTGGTGATGCAACACCTGAAATGACCGATGTCGAATCGTTTGCCGTGTTAGAGCCGTTACACGACGGCTATCGCAATTGGCTAAAAGCCGACTATGCCGTCGATCCTGAGTCCTTATTGTTGGATAAAACCCAATTATTGGGGTTGAGCGCTCCTGAAATGACGGTATTAATCGGTGGGATGCGGGTGTTGGGGACCAATTACGGCGGTAGCCAACATGGTGTATTTACAGACCGAGTTGGAACGTTGAGTACAGATTTCTTTGTTAATCTAACGGATATGCGCTATCACTGGCAACCTGTGGCGGATAATTTGTACCATTTGATTGACAGACAAAGTGGCGATGTTAAATGGACCGCGACGCGTGTTGATTTGGTCTTTGGTTCTAACTCGATACTGCGTGCTTATGCCGAGTGTTATGCCCAAGATGATAATAAGGAAAAATTTGTGCGCGATTTTGCTAACGCGTGGACTAAAGTGATGAATGCGGATCACTTTGATTTGCGATAATTTGCGATAATTTGCGATAATTTGCGATAATTTATTGAGGGTTTTAGTCAACGCAAACGATAGAAAGATAGTTCAACTAGCATTTCATGAATCGATAATATAACGCTAAATGCAATAGCTGATTGGCATAAAAAGCCATCGGCTATTGCATTTTTGTGTCAGTTGCCTATTGCAGTGTTATGGTATGATTACTGTGTGATTTTGTGTGATTGGGGTATAAGCTGGTTAAGAATATCTATCACTATGATTGCCATAGATTAACCTGTAATCAAAGACCGCGCTTTAATTATATGCGGTCTTTGATTGATATTCAGCTAGTATCCTTGTAAACAATTCACATTAATGGGATTAGCGAGTTTTTCTAGCTGATAGGTTTGCGTGCCATCGGCACCCGTTAAGGTTGCCGATCCGGTGGTACAGGTATCAAATTGTAGCTGTAAACTCCCCCATTCGGCAATACCTGGGGCGTTTGCTGGCGGGGTGGTGAAGTTTGTCGTTGCATCCGGCGCGCCCTCGTACATAACAAATGTCTTAGGTTCATCCGTTACCCACGTTTCGTTAATCACACTAGACGATAACCACAAAGGTTGTCCTTCAGCATCATAACCGTTATACCAAATCTGGGTCCCGTTACCGTATTGCATAATAAAGAAACCCGTGCCACTGAGCGATGGTTCGTACCATGTGCCACTGGGGTCTGTGATGCTTTGTGCATTTTGCACCGTTCTTGTAATATGCAAAGTTTCTGAGCCAAGAACAATAGGGCTGCCATTTGGAAAAGATGTTTCTTCGGAAAAATTATTATAGGCTCGAACAACTAACGTAGGCTCATCTGAAAACGATATCCCATATTCATCAGGAAGTAACTGAGTTGATAATTCAAATCCGGGAGGAACTCCGAAATCAACCTCTGGGTCTTGTAGAATAAAATCAAAGAATAGTTTTCCTGAATCATAGGTGATAACTTTTCCCAAATAGTGGATACTGCCGTAGGACGAAAGAGTTATATTCGCAACCTCTGCTTTATCGGAATCTAATTGTGTTTTATCAATGGTAAAAGTAGAATTCGCGACATATGCCATTGCGTTACCTGCAAATAGCAGAGAAAATAGTAATATTTTTTCATGTTATTGCTCCTATTTCTTCATTATATGGGATAGACATAGCCCAACCAATCACTACCGCTGTTTTGGCGATAACCTTGGTGATACATGATTATAGAGTTCATGGTAGCATAGGTTAACTTTACTTAATGTTTCGGGCGGGTGAAGAATTATCGCTAAATAATCATCGCCAACCAAAATGTCAGTGTGGCGATGGCAGTGATGGTTTGCAGGCTAATAATGACGACCATCATATCGGCATCGCCTTTGAGTTGTTTGGCGAGAATATAGGCCGCCGTTGCCGTGGGGATTGCTGTCAATAAAATAAGTAACTGCCCAGTAAATGGATCTATACCGAGTGCCCAAACGAGAAGATAGGCGACGCTAGGGGCAATGACGAGTTTGCCTAACGTAGTTAGCCAAATGCTGGTTAAACTAAAGCCCTCGAAGGGTTGCCATAGGCGTTTGATTTTCAGCGCCGCGCCGACAGACAATAGTGCCAGCGGAAGTGCAGCGTTACCTAAAATCTCCAAAGATTGCATACCAATTCGCGGCATGAGTATGGGGTACTGGTTGATGATAAATCCTAAAATCACACCGATAATGAGCGGATTAATCGCCAGCGATTGAAGGAGTAGCCGCCATGAAAACGCCCCCTTGCCGACAAAAAATGACGACACGCAACAGACGTTGACAATCGGGATAACTAATCCAGCCAATATGGCAGCATAGCCTAGACTGTCTGTTCCCCATAGGGCTTCAACTAGGGCGAAATAAATATAGCTATTGAATCGAATGATGCCTTGATACACTGAGCTGAGCTGAGCTGGTCGGCAGCGGCAAAAGCGATAAATGCCATAAGCCATTAAACTCATGATAATAAAATAACCCGATAAAAAACCAAAAACTGGGGTGAAAGGAGTTCGAGCAATGTCAATATCGGCCATTTTACTAATCAGCAGGCCAGGAAATAATACGTAATAAGTCAGTTTGTCGCTAGCGCGCCAAAATTCTGCGGTGACAAAATTTAGGCGGCGTAAGATATTGCCTAGCCCAAGGAGTAGAATAATCGGAAAAATGGCGTGCAGAATAATTGACATAATGCAGGTGTCTGGTTAGTAATTAGGGGCAAATCGGTTATTTGCGTGACGTATAAAGTATCTCACAAAGGCGACATAATCATAGTCATTTTTTATTACCCTCCAATATAGCGACGGTTAAAGCCGTTGTATCATGTGGTTATGACGAACTGGCGACTGCGGCGACTGTGGCGTTTGAGGCGATGCCGACGCGACGATTGATGCTAGATTGATGCCAGATTGACACCCATTGAATCAACCGCCGATAGCGAACTGTCGGCGGTTGATTGGGTTTAGTCGGGGTTTAGTCGGGGTTTAGTCGGCTATCCCTCGATTATGGGCAGGCTCGATTATGGGCAGGTGCCGACAGTCCAGTTGTTGTATCAAATTGATTTAGTTTGTCTGGTATTTTTTCTGCAGATTCTCGTCTAAGGCGGCAAGGAATTCCTCGGTGCTTAAATAAGCTTGGTCTTTACCAATGAGCAATGCTAAATCTTTGGTCATTTTGCCTGACTCTACTGTCTCAATGCAGACATTCTCTAACGTCTCTGCAAAATGAACCACTTCAGGCGTGTCATCGAATTTACCACGGTATTTTAGCCCCTGAGTCCATGCAAAAATTGACGCAATGGGATTGGTTGAGGTTTTTTCGCCACGCTGGTGTGCGCGGAAATGGCGTGTCACTGTACCGTGGGCGGCTTCTGCTTCGATGGTATTGCCATCAGGTGTCATTAGCACAGATGTCATGAGTCCCAGCGAACCAAATCCTTGTGCAACGGTGTCTGATTGGACATCGCCGTCGTAGTTTTTGCATGCCCAGACAAATCCCCCGTTCCATTTCATGGCACTTGCAACCATGTCATCGATTAAGCGATGCTCATAGGTAATGCCTGCTTGCTCGAACGCTGTTTTAAATTCTTGGTCGAAAATTTCTTGGAATAAGTCTTTGAAACGGCCATCGTATTTTTTCAAGATGGTGTTTTTGGTTGATAGGTAAACAGGCCAGCCGAGGTTGAGTCCATAGTTAAAGCACGAGCGTGCAAAGCCACGAATAGACTCATCAACGTTATACATACCCATGGCAACACCTGGTTGATCGAATGCGAAAATTTCATGCTCAATCGGCGCGCCGCCATCGGTGGGTGTAAAGGTCATGGTGAGTTTACCAGCACTTGGGATTAAAAAGTCGGTCGCACGATATTGGTCACCAAAAGCGTGACGGCCAATGACGATTGGTTTTGTCCAGCCGGGGACGTAGCGTGGAATGTTCTGACAGATAATAGGCTGACGAAAGACGGTGCCGCCAATGATGTTACGAATGGTGCCATTGGGTGAGCGCCACATTTGCTTTAGGTTAAATTCTTCGACGCGTGCTTCGTCGGGGGTAATCGTTGCGCACTTGACCCCGACGCGATATTGTTTGATGGCTTCGGCGGCATCAACGGTAATTTGATCATTGGTCGCGTCACGGCTCTCAACACCTAAGTCATAATATTTTAAATCGACATCTAAATAAGGGAGAATCAGTTTTTCTTTGATAAATGACCAAATAATGCGTGTCATTTCATCGCCATCAAGTTCAACAATTGGGTTTTTCACTTTAATTTTTTCCATGACGGACCTCTTGTAAGATTAATGAATAGAGAGTGCAGAGAGATAGTGTACTGCTTTTTGCGCAAATACCCAAAAATCTCGTTAGGTTAATTTGCGTTGCTGAGCGTAATTGCTGGTGGTAATTGCTTGTCAAGTCGTGCAATCACTGGTATAGTTTGCGTACGACAAAAGTCGTGTAAAAAACCAAATTATTTTAATAGGTTATTGATTGTTAATAGATTAGTAGCCTTGCTAAAAGCAGATTCTGTGTGATTGTCAAGTCGCGCAGGGGCTGTTATTTGTCTAGCGAAGATTTGTGCAAGGCGTTCGGATTTTGCCTAGTACCTTGAAACGTTGTTTAAATTGTGCACAAAGCACCATTTCTAAATATCACACACACCCGAGGAAGATATAATGCTTAGTATCGAGGACAAACGAACAGGGACGATTTTAGTTCACTTCGGGCGGTGCAGCTTGGAGAATAAAACAAATGAAACGTATGTTAATCAATGCCACACAAAAAGAAGAATTACGTGTGGCACTTGTCGATGGGCAGAGGCTTTATGATCTAGATATCGAAACCATCAGTAATAAGCAAAAAAAAGCCAATATTTACAAAGGGCGAATCACCCGAATAGAGCCCAGTTTAGAAGCGGCATTTGTGGATTACGGCGCAGAGCGACACGGGTTTTTGCCACTAAAAGAAATTGCGAAGACGTATTTTTCTGGTGCGACCAATGTGGGCAATAATGGTAAACCAGACTATAAAAAATTAATCAAAGAAGGTCAGCCTGTTATGGTGCAGGTTGATAAAGAAGAGCGTGGAAACAAAGGCGCAGCACTGACCACTTATATCAGTTTGGCAGGGCGTTATTTAGTGGTGATGCCTAATAATCCACGTGGCGGTGGTGTCTCGCGGCGCATACAAGGCGACGAACGCAAAGAGCTACGCCAAACCATGGACAAAGTCAATATTCCAGAGGGCGTTGGTGTGATTATTCGTACCGCTGGCGTTGATCGCAGCGAAGACGAACTAAACTGGGATCTAAACTACCAGATGCAAGTCTGGAACGCCATTTCTAACGAATATGAAAATGCCGCGGTTGGAACACTGCTTTATAAAGAAAGCAACATTATTGTCCGTGCATTGCGAGACTATTTTCGTGATGATATCGTGCAAATCATTATCGATAACGAAAATGTGTACCAGCAGGCCAAAGGCTTTATGTCTTTGGTTATGCCAGATAAACTCAAGCGGTTGAGTTTTTATCAAGATGAATTGCCGCTATTTACCCGTTATCAAATCGAGGCGCAGATTGATTCGGCTTATGGTCGTAATGTCAGGCTACCCTCTGGCGGTGAACTCGTTATCGATTATACCGAAGCGATGGTATCCATTGATATTAACTCAGCGCGTGCAACTAAAGGGACTGATGTCGAAGAGACTGCATTCAATACCAACCTAGAAGCCGCAGAAGAGATAGCGCGCCAACTTCGCTTGCGCGACATTGGTGGTTTGATCGTCATTGACTTTATTGATATGTACGAGGCAAGACACCGCCGCCAAGTCGAAGATAAAATCAGAGATGCCATTCACATCGACCGTGCACGCGTCCAGCTTGCGCGAATATCCAAGTTTGGTTTGTTAGAAATGTCGCGTCAGCGCTTACGCCCCTCGATTGACGAGGCGAGCCATATCGTTTGTCCGCGTTGTAAAGGGCAGGGTAGTATTCGTTCGACGCAATCCGTTGCGCTGTCGGTTTTGCGCTTGATAGAAGAAGACGCAATGAAAGAAAACACACAAAAAATCGTGGTGCAATTGCCCGTTAAAGTGGCAATTTTCTTGTCAAATGAAAAGCGTGCGGCAATTTCTGCGATAGAAAAAAGCAACAACGTCAGTATTGTGCTGATTGCTAACGAAAGTTTAGATACGCCGAATTTTGATATTCAGCGTTTGCGCCATGATGACGAGGCCAGTATTGATGCGGTCAGCTATAAACTCAGCAAAGATTTCCGTATTGATGAAGATGCGTTAGCCCCACAGCAAACCGCACCAGCGGTTGAAGAGCCAGCCGTGAGCAATATCCAACCAGCTGACCCGCTTCCAAAATCCAAAACAGGATTCTTTAAGCTGATTAAACAAGTATTGGGTATAGGTTCTGCAACGGCTCAAGCGACTAAGCGCGATGAACAGGGCGGGCATGGCAATTCTCGGCAAACAACGAAAAAAAACCAGCCAGCTAGCCAACAAACAAGCCAACAAACAAGCCGAGGTAAATCGGCCAATGCAGCAACGGCCAGAAAACCAAGGCAATCACAGGATAAGCCTCAGGAAAAAACACAGGGAAACGCGCAAGATAGCGCAGCAAAAAACGATAATAATACGCGAGGACAAAATACATCGCAGCGCGCTTCGCAGTCAGGTAATTCGCAGCCAGGCAACAATGCGCGGCGCCAAAAAACGGGACAGTCATCAGATCGACAGCCGTCAGAGGCAAAATCCACAGCGTCATCTCGTCCATTAGACGAACAAACAGAAAGACAAGCGGGGAAGCAAGCCGAAAATAAAGCCGAAAATCAAGCCCCTAAACAAAAGCAGGGGCAACCAGAAAGACAGGCAAACCGACCAAGCGCTACCGTTAATCCACATATGAAAGACAAGAGTCTATTGCATGCGGGCCGACCAGTGAGCGAGGATGCGGTACGTGGCAGCGGCAAGGCAAATTTTGCTGGCGCGACAAACCAAGCGGCAATTTCAACCACTGAAAAAGCGGCTAGTAAAGACGATGACAAAGGCGATAACAAAGGCAATGACAAAGACGCTAAAACAACAGTTGCCAGCAATACATCAGCCAATGCACCAGCCAATGCAGCAACCAATGCGGCTTTGGCCAGTGAGCGCGTCTATGTGCCGCGTGCAATTAACGATGCAGTGCCTGCTATGGCAATATCTGACGATATGCCTGAAGAAGTTGCCGAAGGGGTTGCCGAAGGGGTAACAACATCAGCCACAGCAGCACCAACTGCCGTGCCTAACACGGGCAATCGTATTGCTGATTTATCGGCGTTTGGACAAAGTATCTGGTTAGATAACATTAACCGCGATATGCTTGAGACAGGCGAATTAACCCAGCTGATTGCAGAGGACGATTTGCGGGGTATCACGTCAAACCCAGCTATTTTTGAAAAAGCACTAGCGAGCAATCATCCAGGTTATCTTGAACAGTTAAAGTCGTTAGTTGGCAAGGTTAGCGATCCAAACGAGGCATTTTTTGCCTTGGCCGTCAAGGATATTCAAACCGCTTGCCATGCATTTAAGGCGACCTATGAGCGTACTGGGGGCAACGACGGGATGGTGAGTTTAGAAGTCTCGCCGAATTTCGCTTATGATGCAGATAAAACCATCGAGCAAGCGTTGATTTTGCAGCATCAATTAAATGCCCCTAACGCCATGATCAAAGTGCCTGGTACGCAGCCAGGGTTGGTTGCTATTGAGCAATTAACTTACTTAGGGTTAAACATTAATGTGACGCTGCTGTTTTCTGTCTCGCGTTATGTTGAGGTGTTCGAAGCCTATATGCGCGGTTTGCAAAAACGCGCAGAAATGGGGTTGCCAGTGGATAACATCCGTAGCGTTGCGAGCTTTTTTGTTTCTCGTATTGATGCGGCGGCAGATACGGTGTTGGAAAAAACCAACCCAGAAATCATGGGTAAAGTGGCGATAGCCAATGCTAAAGTAGCGTATAACGAATATGAGCGCCTTATCCAATCAAAAGCCTGGCAACGATTGGCGTTAGTGGGAGCAAAACCCCAGCGTCTATTGTGGGCGAGTACGAGTACAAAAAATCCAGCCTACCCCGAAGTGTTGTATGTTGATCAATTGATTGGTCCCGATACGGTCAACACGCTGCCACCTAATACCTATGCCGCTTTTAAGGCCAAAGGGAGCATTGCCAACACATTGACACAGGGCGTATCTGAGGCGCGTGCATTGATTGAATTATTGCCGCAGTATGGCGTTGATTTAGATTTAATTACGCAAAAACTCGAACGGGATGGCGTGCAGGCATTTGAGCAATCGTTTGCCGGTTTATTGGCAATCGTGGCCGAAAAAATGGGTAGCGAGAATACCTGATTGGCGTATTTGAACTAATAAGATTGGCTGCTCACGTTAATTTGTTCAAATGCTTTTAATAGCGTAATGATGAAACCAATGAGAATGGCAGTGAAAAAATTAGCGATTTCGGGGCTGATTACGATATTACTGGCAGGCTGTGCGACCAAACCTGAGCCGCATCGTTTGGGCTTTGTCGCACCATTGCCTGAGGGCTATGCCGAGGTGCTAGCGGCATCGGGTGGCATTGAGATTGCGCAGTCATTAAGCGAAATATTCAAAGACGACAAGTTGCGCGATTTGTTAGCACGCGCCACGGCTGAAAATTTTTCGATTTTATTGGCAAAAGCACAGTTAAAGGCAGCCGGCTTTGATGTCAATGTGGCAAGCGCTAGTCAGTTACCTGATTTGACGTTGGGTGGTCAGGCCAGCCGCCAACGCAATAACGCAGTCTCCGCCGCGTCCAATCAATTTGCCGTGTCTTTAGACAGCCAATGGGAGGTCGATATATGGGGTTCAGTAAGCGCCAGCGTATTGCTTGCCGAAAAAGGTGTCGAACAAGCTGAATGGGCCTTAGCAGCAGCGAAACAATCCGTTGCTGCCCAAATGACACAAGCGTATTTGCGTGTTATTCAGGCAAAACGCTTGGCTGAGATTGCAGACAATGAGTGGCAAAGCTATGTCTCGATTGAGGCGGCCATTTCAAACCAATTTTCGCTAGGGCTTGCTGGCGCACAAGATTTAGATAACGCCCGCAGCGCACGCTATGCTGCGAAAAATCGACTAACAGCAGATCAGCTCGAAATAACGCGCGCCAAAAAATCATTAAATCAACTGCTTGCAATCTATCCAGGTGAGCCAGTTGCGGTGGGTGATGCGTACCCGCAAGTCGTCGCTCAGATTGACGCGGGTGTACCGTCTGAATTACTCATGCGCCGCCCCGATATACAGCAGGCGTATCTCGCAGTCAAGCAGGCAGATACGCGAGCAAAAATTGCTTATAAAGCCTTGTTTCCCAGTTTTCGTTTGACGGGGAGCTTAGGCCGTTCTAGCGATACGCTGTCAGGATTGACAAGCGGCAACCTAAATGTATGGCAGTTGGCAGCAGGAATTGTCCAGCCATTATTTGATAATGGTCGCCGCAAAGCCGTATTAGGTCAAAATTCAGCATTGGCTGAAGCTGCTTATTATCGCTATCAAGAAACGATTTTGGCGGCATTGACCGAGGTGGAAATTTTACTGAGCACCCACAACGCATTAATTGCGCAGCAACAAGCGATGAAACAAAGTCTTCACTATGCTGAGATAGCGGAAACAAACGCCCGTAGTGATTATGCCAATGGACTGGTCAGTATTTTTGAATTATTAAATGCGCAGCAATCCAAGTACAATGCACAAAGGAGTGTCGAAAATTTACGCTACGCCAGCTATCAAAATCGGGTATCATTGGCGCTGGCGTTAGGCAAGGCAATTTAACGGGTAAGGCAATTTAGTCGGCAAGGCGATTTAACTTATGATAATGAAACAACGAATGGACTCAGACAGCCATATTGAAACAGCCGAAGGCATCGAGCTGGCGTTGCCTATTGCAAATCCAGTGCAACGTGCGTTTGCCTTTACCATCGATTTTGTCATCCGACTGCTCATCATTTGGCTTGCTAGTCTCGCGTTGCTTTTTACAGGCGCAGGTAAGACACAGACGGGTATTTTGTTGGTATTGCTTTTTTTGATTTGGTGGGGTTACTACATTATTTGCGAGCTGCTGATGAACGGACAAAGCCCAGGTAAACGTGCAATGTCGTTACAAGTCGTTTACGAAGACTTTACCCCCATTAGTTTTACGGGGTCACTAATTAGAAATTTGCTGAGAACCGCCGATATACTGCCAGGGTTTTATGGCTTTGGTGCGGTGAGTGTGTTGTTTTCTAATAAAAATCAGCGGCTAGGTGATTTGGCAGCAAAAACCATCGTCATTAATACCCAGAAAAAATATTTTCGTGATTTGCAGATTCAAGCCAAAGCCTTGCCACCTGAAATGGCTTTTACAGAGCAAGAGCAACGCGCGATTATCGAGTTTGCTCGCTATTACGAAGCGGGCGCAACCGAACGTGCGCATGAGATTGCTTGGCATTTGCGCACGACATTAAACGAAGACAACATCGACCAACTAGTGCATAAATTACGGCGCTATGCCAAATGGTTTTTGGGAGATAGACACTGATGCGTGAGCAGCATTTTATTATCCAGTATGAATCTGAATGGCAGCACATGGCAGACTATTTGGATTATCAACGCTTACCTAGCCGGCAGCAAAAGAAAACCCCCAAGCCAGTTATTGATAGTATTGATTTTCCAGCGAAATATAGACGACTATGCAATCAGCTTGCTTTGGCAAAAACGCGTAATTTTTCCCAGCACATTATCGAACGCCTGAATCATTTAGTGGCGGATGGACATCATGTGTTGCATAAAAAACGGCGTGTTGATTGGGCGCAAGTGTATCGTTTTGTTTTAACTGATTTTCCGTGCGCAGTACGACGCGAAAAACGCGTGATGCTAGCGGCCTTAGCGGCGTTTGCTGGGCCTGCGATTGTCTTGTTTATGTTGATTAAATTTTTCCCTGAGCTGGCGCTTGATGTGTTAGGGGAATATACCTTGTTAAGTATGGAGGACATGTATAATCCAGACAATCGCGATGATCGCCTAGGGGAGAGTCGCGGTGCAGACAGTGATGTTATGATGTTTGGTGTTTATGTTTATAACAACATCGGGATTGCGCTGCGTAGTTTTGCCAGCGGAATCGTTTTTGGGGTGTTGCCGATTTTTGTTGCGGTGTTTAATGGTATCTATTTGGGTGCCATTTTTGCCCATTTATCGAACCAAGGTTATGCTTATCAAACGCTATACCCTTTTGTGATTACTCATGGGGCATTTGAATTAACCGCCATTGTCATTGCATGCGGTGCAGGGATTAGGCTGGGGCTGTCTTGGCTGCTACCCGGACGTTTTCGGCGGGCTGAATCATTGGTGATGACGGCACGCTCACTGGTGCCTATTATTATTGGGTTTAGCGTGATGCTGCTTTTGGCCGCGTTAATCGAGGCATTTTGGTCTGCAATCGTGATGCCGATTGGTATTAAGTATTTTGTCGGTGGACTGTGTTGGTTATTGGTGCTGTATTACTTTTTTTGGCAAGGTCGGTCACGTGAATTTTAATCAAATAACCATTGATTTATCTGCGCGTACTGACGCTCAGGCAGCTAATTTAGGCTTTGTTGTCGCCCGTCGCTACAAGGGTATCTTGCTGTTGGCTTATGGTCTAGCAATGCTACCTTTTTTGTTATTGAGTTTATTATTGTTATTAACATTTGAACAAAACTGGGTTGCCTTTATTGCCTTGCTTATACCGTGGTGGTTTAAACCCTACTATGAACGGGTGGTTTTGTTTAATGTGAGTCGCTTGATTTTTGGTCAATCGATTGGCGCCATCGAGTTACTCACGAGCTTTACGCAAGCGGCAAAAAATGGATTGTGGCTAAATCTTAGCCTGTATCGATTGTCGCCTTCGCGCTCGGCGACCATGCCAGTTAAATTGCTAGAAGGGCTTGCTGGACGTGAATATGCCGAACGGGTTAAATTTTTGCGTATTGGCAGTCCATCTACGGGATTGACTATCGGTTTAGTCCATATCGAGGTCCTGATTTATATCAACTGCTATATTTTGCTGACTTGGTTGTTACCTGATTATTGGTTATCGAACTTTTTCTCTAATTTTTATTTGGCTGATACGAGTGTCATTGCCAATGTGATCAATTTGTTTTTTTATGCAGTTGCGATGATGACGATTGGTGTTTTTTATACTTGTGCGGGGTTTATGCTGTATTTAAATCGCCGAATTATGAACGAAGGCTGGTCTATTGAAATGGCATTTAAGCAAATGGCAAAACGATTTCAGTCTATTGGTCAGATGACTTTTATGTGGGGAGTGCTGGTTGTCAGTAGTATTCTCGGCGGTGTTTCTGCGGGCGGTTATGCGCTGGCTTCGGATGGCAGCCGCAATGATAATTTTGGTCAATCATCAGGAGAAGCTTCACAAACGGACGATTTTTTTGCCGAAGACAAAGCCTTGTTGTCTGATATTATCTTGGATGAATCCGTCAACCCATTCGAAGTTAAAGGCAAATGGGTCGCTAATGAAAAAGTCACCGATGCATCTTTAAATCGTGATAAGGACGGTTTTGCGTTTGAACACCTAGAGGGATTTGCCGCGCTACTACGATTTTTATTAATTGTCGCAAGCATTGGTGGGATTATTTGGTTGATTTTGCGTTATAAATTACAACTAATGAATTTATTGGGTAAAAAACCTGTGTTGGATAATTATGAGGCACCAACGACGCTGTTTGGGCTGAATGTGAGTAAAGCAACGTTGCCTGATGATATTACCAGTGAGGCCAATCAACTGCTTTGCGATGGGGATATAGTCGGCGCTTTATCGTTATTGTATCGGGGTAGTCTCGTCAGTTTGATGTTTGATTATGGGATGGTAATCAAAGAAAGCCATACCGAAGGTGATTGCTTGGCAATGGCAAAAAAACACTTGTCAACGCAGGTGTTTGGCTATTTTTCTCAGCTGACACAGACGTGGCAAAATCTCGTTTATGCGCATCAACTGCCGCAAAACGAATTGATCAACCAGCTCATTACGCAGTGGCATGTTAATTTTACCAACCACCGAGATCAAGCAATGCCGCCATCTGATGAGCTGCTGCACGGCAGGGGAAGCTGATGCTCACACGCAAAGAATGGGTCTTAACAGGTATTACACTGGGTATTATTGGGTTGTTTGCTGTGTTCTATTTAGCAACACACACCTATATCCAAGTTAACGAATGGACGGGGCTGAAAGGCGACGCCAAAGACGATGAGTTTTACATCGCTGAGCAGTATTTGAACCGCAAAGGGTTAGCCGTGATACGGCAAAAAACAGTAGAGTCGCTAACACCTGAAAAGCTCAGTACCATTGATACGGTACTGATTACACATAGCCATAAGGCACTCGATAATCATGACCAGTCCGTACTCGTTGATTGGCTTAATGCAGGCGGCCAATTGGTAGTGATGGGTGCAGCAAACTACCGAATCAACGCATCAGCAGAACAAAGCAGCGAAGAGGATAATGACGATGTGAACAACGGTGATAATGCCTTTTCGTTGGCAGCTAATCCTGAGGACTTTACGGCGCTCAGCGAGAATCAGTATCGCAATCGTCAGTCGTTATTTACCCGCTTGGGGCTTGCTGTTTATTACCAGCATGAATACCGTACAGACGTGCCGAAAGATACCCCAATATTAGATGCCCCCGCATCGGATACGACCGCATCGGATATGGCTGCATCGCTTTGCCAATCAATTTCGAGTCGTGATTATGATGCTAATCCGTTTTCTGGCTGGGGCGGTATGGCGAATACAGCCGACACGACGGATACGTATTTGCAATCTGACGAAACGCAGTTAGACGGATTATTATTTAAAAAGCGCTATGCTGGAGATTGGTATCCCTGTACTGACGTGACAATTGCGGGTAAGCGGTTCGCGGTAGCAGAGGACGAAGGCTGGAAAGCCGAGATACTGGCAGGGTCTTCTCTGCGAAAAATAGCCGCATTTCCTGCCAAAAACACAGGTTATTTGCTTTCACACTTTACCTATGGGCAGGGGCATGTTGTTGTCTACCACTTAGACAGCGACGCTTTTTCCAACGATACCGCTTATTACTCGCAGAGTATTTTTGAATTACACCATGCGCCGTTTTTGCATACGCTAGTTAATTATCCCCAATCGGTGGATGCCGTTTTATGGTTAACAGAAACCCCAATACCTGGCCCCAATCCGTTATTAGTTAAATCAGTTGATATTGGATTTTGGGTAATCATTGCCGCCTTCTGGTTGTTGTTGGCGTGGTTGTGGAAAAACAGTGTGCGCTTGGGTTCGCTAAAAACTGAGAGTAAACCGAGCAGAATGTCTTTAGAAGCCCATCTACGTAGTAGCGGTGATTTTTATTATCGTAATGAGGGTAAGAGTGCTTTATTATCATACTGTTATACACGATTGCATCAACGTATCGCACAAGTAATACCGAATGCAAAGGCCCTTGACCATGCGCAGCTGACAATGATTTTGCACGAAAAGACCACACTCCCTCGCGATAAAATCGCGCACGTATTAAAACGACAATATGCACAAACGGATGCTGAGTTTGTGGAATTAATTCATTTTATTGATTTACTTAGGAAACGACTATGAGACCAGAAACGCCTGAAAATACCCCTGAAAATATCGCCGAAAACACGCCTGAGAATACTACCGAAAACGCCATCTCTCACGCGGATTCATCGACGGCGCCAACTGCACAAACCAACGTGTTTGGTGCGATAGAGCAAAAACTCCAAGCAATGCATCGCGAAATTAATAAGGCCGTTATCGGACAGCGTGAGCCTGTCGAGTTGATTTTAATCAGTTTGATTGCTGGCGGGCATGTGTTGTTAGAGGGCGTACCAGGGCTTGGCAAAACACTGATTGTCAAAGCCATTGCTAAAACGTTTGGGGGGGATTTTTCGCGCATTCAATTTACGCCTGACTTAATGCCCGCCGATGTCACAGGGCATATGTTATTTAATCCGAAAGAAGGCGAATTTAGTTTGCGCAGAGGCCCTGTGTTTACTAATCTCTTACTGGCCGATGAAATTAACCGCGCCCCAGCCAAAACCCAAGCGGCACTACTTGAGGTCATGCAAGAAAAGCAAGTCACGATCGAAGGTGAATCGCTACCCGTGACACGCCCATTTATGGTGTTAGCAACGCAAAACCCGTTGGAGCAAGAAGGCACCTACCCATTACCAGAAGCGCAATTGGATCGATTTTTGATGAAAATCAATTTAACACACTTATCCGCCGCCGAAGAACAACAGTTAATGGGGTATATGTTGTCACTTAAACAAGTCATGGATATTTACACCGATGAATTGACACAAGTAATTAACGCCGAACAGCTCATCAAAATACAGCAAGCGACCCATAAAATCACCGTTGATGAGCGAGTGATTCAATATGCGTTAGATATCGTTAGAAAAACCCGCGACTTTCATGGGGTTGCTGTTGGTGCTGGGCCGCGTGGTGGTATTGCCTTATTAGCCTGCGCGCGTGCCAAGGCATTGATAAATGGTCGCAGTCATGTGATTCCAGATGATGTGAAATCGTTGGCATTACCAGTATTGCGCCATCGTATTGCATTGACTGCTGACGTCGAAATCGAAGGGTTAACCCCAGACGATATATTAAAACAGTTAATGAGTGGTGTTGATGCGCCACGCCAATAAATAACTGCAACGAATAGGCATAATGATGCGGCTAATCCCGAGCAAAAAGCAACTCATCCTACTTGGTGCGGTTATCGCGGCAACGACGATGTTATCGATATTGCGCTTATATTACCCCGTATTTGGCTGGGGGATTTTGCTATTACTGGTCATGACGGGTGTGTTATTGGTTTATGACGCCAGCGCATTGTACAGACGAATCCAACCGATTCAGATACTTGCCAGCAGGAAAATGCCGCGCCATGTTGCGGTTGGTATTCCTACGCCCGTGCACTTGATACTAAAAAATTTGACTGATGCGCCAATTGATTTGTTGGTGTTTGACCATTTGCCCGAAACATTTGGTATCGCTTGCGAAAGTAAGGTCATGCCATTTGCTGTTCAAATCGCCGCCAACAGCTATGCAGACTACCGCTACGAAGTCATTGCTAATCAACGCGGACCAGCCCTTTTTAGCCAAACACAATGTCGGATGCACTCACCTTGGGCGCTTTGGTCTGTTGACTTTTCAGTCGACAATGAAACCGCCGTCAAGACCTACCCAGATTTTAGAAAAATTGATCAAAATGACATTTTGTCAGAAAATGAAAACAGCACAGGGCAATTAACCAAACAACGCAAACGGGGAACAGGGACTGAGTTTTCTCAATTACGCGAATACCGCATGGACGACTCGCTAAAACAAATTGACTACAAAGCGACCGCACGACTGAATAAGCTAATATCCAAAGAATATGAAATAGAGCGAGACCAACAAGTACTCATTTTGTTGGATTGCTCTAGGCGATTGCGCGCCGGGCAAGGTCGATTATCGCATTTTGACCATGCACTGAATGCGACTATCTTTTTAGCGCGTACTATATTAAAGCAGGGCGATGCCGTTGGTTTAATGAGTTTTAGCGGTGATGTTGAGCGTTATGTCAAGCCACGTAAAGGCCGCAATAGCGTCAATCAATTACTCAATCAAGTCTACGATTTAGACAGTTCGCGCTATGCCCCTGACTACGTCAAGGCGGCCGAAAATGTGCTGTTACGGCAAAAACGTCGGAGCTTGGTCATTGTCGTGACCAGTCTCAATGATGAAGATATCGATGCCGTTAAAATGATGATAAAAACATTGCAAAAACGCCATATTGTGTTGATTGCCAATATCAAAGAGCCGTTACTGGATGCCGATTTGCGCGTTAATAATTTAGACGAGGCAGTTTTTTTTGCTGCACGCGAGACCTACCAGCATTACCGTCAGCAGATGTTTGCTAAAATAAAAAACAACCGATTAATTTTACTAGACACTTACCCAGATGCTTTGAACGCAAAATTAATTAATCTCTATTTAAATATTAAGCAATCGGGTATTTTTTAACTAGTCTGATTTGACCACAGCATCGACCGCAACATCAGTATAATAATTAGGGCAATAATTAGGGCACTAATCAGGATGATGTGGCCAAATCAGCATAAAATGACTAGGTTGTCGATTCAGTGGGATTGGTGGAGCGCCAGCGTTTGCCAAAGGGTAGTTCGTGGACTACCGCTTTATAGAATTCGGCATCGTCATCAACGGTAAGTTCAGTGCCGATATCGGTGTAGTTGCTGTCAATGAGGGCAATAGCGATGTTCATTTCTAATCGCGGTGAGTATGCCACCGCAGAGATTTTACCAATGCGCTTTTCGCCTGCATAAACCCCCCACGGGTGCGCGTTAGGCTGGATTGGCTCACCATCTAAAACCAACCCAGTTAAACTACGCCGAACGCCTGTGTTAAATCGTTTTTGTAGGGCAGCTTTACCGACAAAATCGTCTTCGCGCTCCAAATTGACGAGCTTACCTAGCCCGACTTCAAACGGATCACAGTCAGGGAAATTATCCGCCCCAAACGAGAGCAACCCACTTTCAATACGCTCTATATAGTTGGGTGCGCCTGGCCCGATATTGTATTTTTGCCCAGCAGCGACGACTTTATCCCAAAGGACATCGCCATACTGGGAGTCCTGTAAAAATAATTCGAATCCCCCTTGTTTGCTCCACCCAGAGCGCATTAAAACGAGTGGAATGCCGTCTAGTTCGGTCTCTCTAAACCAAAAATAATTAATATCGCGAACGTGTTCACCAAATAAATCGACGATTAAATCCTCAGCTTTGGGACCTTGGACGGCGAGTGGAGAGACATCGGGCTCGTCAACGTCGACATCGAATCCTTTTTCGGCGGCAATCGCACGTGCCACATAGAGTAAATCTTGATCAGCGATGGACAGCCAGTATTTATTTTCATCCAGTTTCATGGCAATAGGATCATTGATTAGATTGCCCAAATGATCGCAAATCGGCACATATTTTCCCTGTCCAATCGAAAATTTATTTAGGCTTCGCGGGGTGAGGTATTGAATGAATTTTTTGGCATCGGGACCAATAATCTGTACTTGGCGTTCGGCGGCGACATCCCAAATCGCTACATCATAAATAAGTCGATTATATTCTGCTAACATATCACCATAAGACACAGGCATATACATATGATTATAAACGGTAAAATGGGTGACGCCTGCTTTGACGGTTGATTTGAAATAGGGTGATTTTCTCTCTCGTGCCCCCATGGCAATATAAAAACTCATAATAACCTCTTTTGTTGTAATGAAACGGTTAGCCTATGAATAGGTTAATAAAATGGTAGATACTGCACGTTTAGATTTTTCTTATTCTAATGCGAATAGGAGATATAACCAATCGTTTTTTTGTAAAAAAGCGCAATCAACCGCAAAATCGTTTGATGGTCAAAAACAAAGCCATTAGCGACAGGGATTAAAATAGGGAAGTATCAATAACGAGAGTAGCAATAACGAGAGTAGGATAGCGGGAATAAAAAATCAAAAAATTCAAGCTGTCATATTACTGTCATCAGTGTCGATTATAGTAAAACGCCATACCTATTTATGCCATCATCCAACGGAGGATATAATGTTTGTTAAAAATAAGTTCGTTAAAAAAAGTCGCGCGGTTGCTATTTTTACCCTGAATCTATTTGCCTTGGGTCTCTTTTTTTCCCCGATTGCAGTGCAGCCTGTGCTTGCAAGTGAGGCAGAACATTCGCTTCACTCAAGCATCCAATTAGGTCCACGCCCCGCGTTTTTGGTCAATGATATGACAGACTCGGCGTTAAAAACCAAACTACAAGGCTGCTTGTCACAACCTGCTAAGCGAAGTGATTTTTCTATCGGTCATCGTGGTGCGCCGATGCAGTTCCCCGAGCACACCCAAGAATCTTACGAAGCTGCCATACAAATGGGAGCAGGCATTTTAGAGTGTGATGTGACGTTTACGCAGGACAAAGCCTTAGTTTGTCGGCATTCCCAATGCGATTTACATACGACGACTAATATTTTGGCGACCGATCTAGCGAATAAATGCTCACAAAATTTTCAGCCAGCAACGTTTAACGCAGATGGCAGCCTAAAAACCGAAGCAACGGCCAAATGCTGCACCTCAGATATTACTGTGGCTGAATTTAAAACACTGCAAGGCAAAATGGATGCAGCCAATACAGCCGCAACGACAGTTGATGATTACCTCAATGGTACGGCCAATTGGCGTACTGATTTGTACGCCAGCCGTGGTACGCTGATGACACACGCAGAAAGCATTGCCTTGTTCAAAAAACACGGCGTTAAAATGACACCAGAGCTTAAATCAGCTTCGGTGGATATGCCTTATGGTGGTGACTATTCACAAGCCGATTATGCGCAGCAGCTGATTGATGAGTACATTGCTGCACGTGTGCCAGCAAGCGATGTTTTTGCACAGTCGTTTAATATCGAGGATGTGAAATATTGGATTAAAAACGCCCCTGAATTCGGCAAACAGGCCGTTTATTTAGATGATGTTGTCTACGAAGTAGAAAACGGCATACAAAAACAAATCGATAGTATGCCTGCGTTTGTCGAAAGTGGTATCCAGTATATCGCGCCACCCATTCGTACGTTAGTCAGCCTAGACGACAACAATCAGATTGTACCTTCGGCCTACGCCAAAGCCGCCAAAGCCAACGGATTAAAATTAATCAGTTGGACACTAGAGCGTTCAGGTACGTTAACCGATGGCGGTGGTTGGTATTACGAGCCAGTAAATTCGGTGATTAGTAAAAGTGGGGATACGTATGAATTAGTCGATATATTGGCGCGTGATGTTGGCATTGTGGGGCTGTTTTCTGACTGGCCTGCCACAACGACTTTTTATGCAAACTGCATGGGATTGTAAACTATCGTAATTAAATTTAATCAATTACACGCAATCAACTAAATCAATAAGCCATAAATCAATAAGCTATATAAAACAAATAATTAATTTTTCCTCTCGACTTTGGCGATTGTCTAGTGTTGGCAATTGCCATTTTTTTTGCCGATGTCATAAAACGGTCATATTTTGCTTTTATGATATGGCTTCCTTTATAAATAACTCACTGGAGTAAAATTATGCAAGTATGGTTAAAAACAATTTTGGCAAGTTCTGTCGTGCTTAGTTCAGTCGCGACCGCAGAATTTACGCTAGACTCACGCTACCAAGACGCAGACGGTGATTTGATTGCTGATATTCCAACGGACGCCACAAAACTGATCGACCCTGATACACTGGTTTTTGCTTATACTCCCGTTGAAGACCCATCAGTATATGCTGACGTGTGGTCGGAGTTTATCGAACATTTGGCTACTGAGACGGGTAAAAAAGTCCAATTTTTCCCTGTGCAATCCAATGCCGCACAAATCGAAGCCATGCGTTCTGGCCGACTACATATTTCAGGGTTTAATACAGGCTCTAATCCGTTGGCGGTAGCGTGTGCGGGTTTTCGTCCCTTTACTATGATGGCACGTGCTGATGATAGCTTCGGCTATGAAATGGAAATTATCACCTACCCAGGCTCTGGTATCGAAAAAGTCGAAGATATCAAAGGCAACAAGTTAGCGTTTACCTCTGAGACATCTAATTCAGGATTTAAAGCACCGTCTGCTATCCTAAAAGCCGATTACAATATGGAAGCTGGCAAAGAATTTGAACCCGTTTTTTCAGGCAAGCATGATAATTCGATACTGGGTGTTGTGAACAAAGATTACCCAGCAGCAGCCATTGCCAACTCAGTCCGCAACCGTATGGTCGCGCGTGAGGTGATTGCTGAAGATCAATACAACATCATCTATACCTCACAAACCTTTCCAACAACGGGTTATGGAACGGCACATAACTTGACGCCAGAGTTACAAGAGAAAATCCAGCAAGCATTTTTTAGCTTTAACTGGGAAGGCACCAAGCTCAAAGCCGAATTTGAAAAAAGTGGCGAAGACAAGTTTATTCCAATTACGTTTAAGGAACATTGGGATGTCATCCGTAAAATTGATGCCGCAAATAACGTGTCTTACAACTGTCAGTAATAAAGCCAGTTAATTGTTGAGTCACTTTGTCAAACCACTTTGTCAAACCAGAGACGGTCAAGCACGTACGGGCTTGGCCGTCTCTTTAGAGATTCGTACTCATGCTTAAAATAGAAAATTTAACCAAAACTTATGCCACAGGCGATAAAGCCTTATCCGACGTGTCACTAAATATCGAGCGTGGACAGGTCGTTGGATTGATTGGCCCTTCTGGTGCTGGTAAGTCCACGTTGATTCGCTGTATTAATCGTCTGGTTGCACCCACTGATGGCAAAGTACTGCTTAATGATGTGGATTTGGTGGCGCTGTCTGCCAAAAACCTACGCCGTGAACGTCGTCGTATTGGGATGATTTTCCAAGAATATGCTTTAGTTGAGCGCTTAACCGTGATGGAAAATGTCCTCTCTGGGCGCTTGGGTTATGTGTCGTTTTGGCGCTCTTTTCTACGGAAATTTCCAGCACAGGATATCCAGCGTGCTTATGCGCTACTTGATCGCGTAGGGTTGTTGGCGCATGCTGATAAACGTGCGGATGCATTATCGGGTGGGCAACGCCAGCGCGTCGGTATTGCGCGTGCTTTATCTCAAGAGCCCGATGTGCTGTTAATCGATGAACCCACGGCGAGTCTCGACCCCAAAACCAGTCGCCAAATTATGCGATTACTCACCGAAATTTGCCAAGAGCGCAATTTACCCGCGATTATCAATATTCACGATGTGCCGCTCGCCAAACAGTTTATGCAGCGCATTATTGGCCTACGCCAAGGCGAGGTTGTATTTGACGGATTGCCAAGCGAGCTCGACGAAAACGTTTTAACGCAAATTTACGGCGAAGAAGATTGGCATGCAGTTAATCAAGCCGAGCATGATGACGATGAAACAACGGCCCATGAAACAACGACCCATGAATCTGATGCGCAGGTATTAAAAAAAATGACTGAAAAGGGAATTGCAGCATGATGAGGCCATCGACGACGACACCGCCTGCGACGTCGCCAGCAAATACCCATTATCCGACGGCGTGGAAAAAACCACCGCAGATTTTAACTCACCCGCTATGGCGTAAAATTATCCTCAGCGCCTTTGTGATTTATTTGGCGTTTGCCCTTGGTACGCTAGAAATAAATTGGGTGAGAGTCGCCGAAGGCCTTTCGCGTGGCGGTGATTTTGTTATGGGTTTTTTAACGCCCGATTTCACCAGTCGCTGGAAAGATATTTCTGTTGGATTGGTCGAAAGTTTGACTATGACGCTGACCTCTACCGTTATCGGTATTTTGATTAGTGTCCCGATAGGAATCGGTGCTGCTAGAAATATAGCCCCGCGTTATGTATATATGATTTGTCGCAGTATTGTGGCGGTCTCACGCTCGTTACAAGAAATCATCATTGCCATATTCTTTGTCGCCATGTTTGGCTTTGGACCGTTTGCTGGCTTTTTAACGTTAGCATTTGCTACCATTGGTTTTTTATCAAAACTCTTAGCCGAAGATATCGAAGACTTAGACGAAAGCCAAGTTGAAGCGATAAAGGCCACTGGCGCATCATGGTGGCAATTAATCAATTACGCCGTGCAACCGCAGGTCATGCCACGTTTAGTGGGGCTGTCGCTGTATCGTTTGGATATCAACTTTCGCGAAAGTTCGGTTATAGGCATTGTTGGCGCAGGTGGTATTGGTGCCACCTTAAACACCGCCATTGATCGCTATGAATACGACAGTGCGGGTGCGATTTTGTTAATTATTATTGTGATTGTATTGTTGGTGGAATACAGCTCAAGTTACTTACGTAAGAAAATGCAATGAAAAAATTAGCCTATTCAGATAATTGGGAGTTTCGCTCGCGGAATCATCGCTTGGCAGCATGGTTTGCTTGGTTGGCTTTGGTGGCGCTATTTGTTTGGTGTTGGCAGGTGATGAATGCCAATACGATTTGGCTGTTTGTGTGGGATGCTCCGACGCAAGCCGCCGACATTGGCTCGCGCATGTTTCCACCACGTTGGTCATACTTTTCTGAATTGCTGGTGCCATTATGGGACACGCTTAATATTGCAACCCTAGGGACACTTGGTGGCATTGTTTTAGCGGTACCCATTGCCTTTTTAGCCGCACAAAACACCACGCCATCGCGTTTATTTATTCGACCTTTGGCGCTGTGGATTATTGTGGCTTCGCGATCTATTAATTCCTTAATTTGGGCGTTATTGCTGGTGGCCATTATTGGCCCTGGATTGTTGGCAGGTATTATTGCCATTGCACTGCGCTCGATTGGTTTTATCGGCAAATTGTTGTACGAGGCGATTGAAGAGATTGACGAACACCAAGTCGAGGCTGTCATGGCAACAGGCGCAAGTCGCATGCAAGTGCTAAACTATGCTATTGTACCGCAGATTATGCCTGCCTTTTTTGGTATTAGTGTGTTTCGTTGGGATATTAATATCCGCGAAAGCACCATACTCGGGCTCGTTGGTGCAGGCGGTATTGGTCTTAAACTACAAGCCTCGATGAATGTGCTTGCTTGGCCACAAGTCACGCTAATTTTATTAGTAATTCTCGCGACAGTGGTCGTCAGCGAATGGGTTTCTGCCAAAGTACGGTCAGCGGTGATTTAACCGATGTGCAAGTTGCGCTTGATATTGCCTGATTCAGATTGTAGACTGCTTTTATTAATGAGGTAGTAGCCACAATCTACAGGAGAATATTCATGACGCTAGGCCCTTTATTACAAAGTCCATTGTCAATTCAGATTCACGCCTTTGCAGCCATGCTCGCATTAGTCGTTGGGATTTTTCAATTTTTATTGACCAAAGGCACAAAGTACCATAAAACAATGGGCTGGATTTGGGTGTGTTTAATCACCACCGTTTCGGCGAGTTCATTTTTTATACATGAAATTCAATTATGGGGTGTGTGGAGTCCAATCCATATCCTTTCAATCGTAACGCTAGTGAGCTTGGCATACGCGATTTGGGCAATCAAAAACGCGCGTGTACGTGAGCACAAAGCGGCGATGTTGTCTACGTATTGCTTTGGCTTAATTGTTGCTGGTGGATTTACCTTTTTACCAGGGCGTATCATGAACGCCGTGTTGATAGGCGGTTAGTCGGTGTGCGTTCCCAGTACGATCAGTTACGCTGATAATTTCACTACGTGATTTCATCAATCGCTTTCATTACCCTATCTGTTTCGGTAAGTGCCACAATGATTTTTTGATAGTGCAAAATATCATCAAATTCTAGCGTGCGGTCTTTGCGGTCTTTGAGCCATTTTTGGGCGGGGTGGTAGTTTGCTCGATGGTTTGTTGTCCGTTAGTTTCGTTGGTTGCGCGGATAGTAGGGACTAACGTCTCTAACAAAAGCTGCAAATCACCTCGAAAGGTGTGCTCAGTTGCGTTACCGAGTTGGTAACGCTGGTTGAGATTGTTGATATATTGCTCGAGTGTCATGCCAGCCCCAATCCTTTTTAGTTATGTCGTCGCTTGATTCAAATAATCTACTGCGGTGTTAATTGCATGTAGTGATTTGGTTTTCCCTAGTAGTATCAAAATGTCGTCGATATTGGGGCTTGGGCTGCCACCTGTTAAGGCTAATCGTAGTGGCATGCCAACCTTACCAAAGCCGACATCGAAATGGCTAGCCGTCGTTTCAAGCGCTTGGTGTAATGCTTCGGATTGCCAATGTATCGGGTCAATGGCGGCTAATTGTTCGTGGATAAAGCCCAAGTAACGACCAGCGTCTGAGTGAAATGCTTTTTTGGCGGCTTTTTCAGGGTATTCGCTGACAGGCTCAAATAACCACCGTGTCTGTTGCGCCATTTCTTTGAGCGTCTTGGCACGCTCGCTGTAGTAGGGGATTATCGTGGTCAAATCCGTATCACCTGTGTCGATGCCTAGTGTTTGATATTGATAGGTAAGCCCAGGCAATAACTGCTCGGGCGGTAGTGTTTTCATATAATGCTGGTTGAGCCAGTTGAGTTTTTCGGTGTTAAATGCTGAGGCTGCTGTGTTGACCGTATTAATGTCGAATTTTTCGAGTAGTTCGGTGACAGAGAAAATCTCTTGATCGCCATGCGACCACCCTAATCGCACCAAGTAATTAATAATCGCAGCGGGTAGATAACCCGCATCACGAAAGGCCAAAACTGACGATGCACCGTGGCGTTTGGAGAGTTTTTTGCCATCATCACCCAAAATCATACCGACATGACCAAACTGGGGTAGCGTCGCGTCGAATGCCTTGAAAATATTGATTTGTCTCGGTGTATTGTTGATGTGGTCGTCACCGCGAATGATATGCGTCATTTGCATATCAATATCATCGACCACCACACAAAAATTATACGTGGGTGAGCCATCGGCGCGTTGAATAATTAAATCATCAAGCTCAGTATTGGCAAAACGAATTTCCCCGTGGACCATATCTTGCCAAACGACATCGCCTTCGGTGGGGTTTTTAAAGCGTACGACTGGTTGTGCGTTATCCGTTTTGGGGCTGTGATTAGCATGGCTTGCACTATCGCCATTTACGTTATCACGGCTTGCGTTATCACGGCAATGGCCATCGTATTTTGGTTTTTCTTTGTTAGCCATTTGCTCTTCGCGTAGCTTATCTAGGCGCTCACGACTGCAATAGCAATAATAGGCCTTGCCTTCGTCAAGTAACTGTTGAACCGCTTGGCGATAGCGGTCATAGCGGTCGCTTTGAAAGATGGGGCCCGCGTCATAGTCTAGACCTAACCATTGCATCCCTTCGATAATACCAGCAACGGCGTTTGTTTTTTCGCGCTGGCTATCGGTGTCTTCGATGCGCAGAATAAATTGACCGTTGGCTTGTCTGGCGACTAACCAATTATATAGGGCGGTGCGAACGCCACCAATATGCAAATCACCAGTGGGCGATGGTGGAAATCGAGTAATAATCATGCAAACCTCTTGCCGTTTTGATGCAAAATACGTATTTTATAGCATATAATCTCAAAACCCTAATAGTGGCGGAAAAATCCTAATGAAGACACGACGCATTGAAAAAATCAACTTGTTATCGGCAACCCCCGGTGTTGAAACGTATTTAACCGTGGTACGCTACGGGGGGCACAACGAGGGTCGCAGCGGCGCTCAAACTAATACGCAAGAGAATACGCAAGATAACAGACAAAGACCGCCCAAAGTTTACCTACAGGCGGGGTTGCACGCCGATGAATGGCCAGGTATTTTAGCGCTAAACCACTTGCAAATACTGTTAGATGCCGCGGATGCTAAGGGCAATATTGTCGGGGAAATTGTGTTGTTGCCTTATGCTAATCCAATGGGGATGGCGCAGTTTTTAAAAGGCTACCATATCGGGCGATTCGATTTTGACATGACGGGGAATTTTAACCGAGATTATGTCGATTTGGCGAATTGGGCAGTCGATGAAGTTAGTCTCCAATTGACTGAAAATAAATTGGATAATCAACAACGTATTCGCAAGGTCTTTGCCGATAAATTAAACGCTTATCAGCCCAGCCTTGCAATTGATTACTTAAAAAAACAATTGTTATTGTTATCATTTGATAGCGATTATGTGTTGGATTTACATTGCGACACCAAATCTATTTTACACCTGTATTGCAATCAACGGCAGCAAACACAAGGTGAGTTGTTGGCCGCTTGTTTGGATTGTGACTTGGTATTGCTGGAGGACGATCCTGGTTGTATCGGATTTGATATTGCTGGGGCGGGTGCTTGGTGGAAATTATCAGATTTGCTCAAGCAACGCGGTATAGAAAGCCCTGTAGGTATGCCGTGCTTTAGCAGCACAGTGGAGCTGCGTGGGCAAGGCGATGTCGATGATGTCATTAACGCGCAGGATGCCGCGAATTTGTATCGCTATTTGGTGCAGATTGGCGTGGTTCAAGACGAGGATGTCGGCTTAATCGCAGCGCAGACAGCATCAGTGCCAGCCCAATCAATCAGTAAATTACTGACTGCCGTTGATACGATTATCGCGCCGAGTGCGGGCTTGGTGGTTTATAAAAAAGCCCTAGGTGAGGCAGTCAAAGCAGGCGATGTTGTCGCAGAGCTTATCGATATTACGCAGCCCCCAAGCGCAAGCCCTCGCATACCGTTAGTGGCAAATGCCGACGGGATTGTATTTACGCAGATAACGAATAATCTGGTGCGTCCAGGGCATACTGTCGTTAAAATAGTCGGGGATACGCCGCTGACGTATCGGCAGGGAAACTTATTGGCGTTTTGATTGGGCGGCTTTAGCTGGGCGGCTTAGCTGGGTATTTCATGACGATGCAGCGTCATCGTCTGTGTCCGTCAACTGTGTCAGTTTTCGTCGGTTTTTTTTGGTTGGACGTCCTTTGCCGTCATATTTGGCAGGAGTTACGGCATGATTGGCGAGTTTTCGCAATTCGCTTTCCTTTGCACGTTGGGCAATGGATTCGGCAGTTTCTTCGTAGCGCGTCTGTGCGATGGTATAGTTTTGACGGCGGTCTGACAAAGCGATGACTTCGATTGTCATCCGCTCAGGGGCTTTGTTGATAGTAATACACTGACCAACCGCGACCAGCTTGCTTGGTTTGACGCGTTGACCGTTGACGTGGACTTTTCCGCCTTTGATGGCGTCCGTTGCGAGGCTACGCGTTTTATAAAAACGCGCAGCCCACAACCATTTATCTAAGCGAATTTCGGGCTCGTCTGTGTCTTTTTGTTGTTTGTTGCGGGTTGGGTTCACGCGATTATGCTTTATTATGCGGTATCGCTGGTCTCTGTCGTTTCTGTTTTTGTCGCCTCTTCAGGCAAAATAACATTTAACTCTAGCACTTCAGAATCCCCTTGGTGCGCGATATTGGTACTAATATCGTCAATGTCAATATCCACGTATTTTTTAACCACCGCGAGAATCTCTAGCCGCATTTTATTGAGAAATTCAGGGCGATTGGCATCGGCGCGCGAGTGCTCAACAATGATTTTTAAACGCTCTTTGGCGAGGTTGGCGGATTTGGTTTCTTTCTTTTTGAATAAATCAAACAATCCCATCTTACCCTCCTAAAATCCGAGAGAGGATGCCTTTTTTCTTGGCAGTTAAAAAACGGTGTGGCACGCTTTCGCCCATAAACCGAGATACCAAATCCAAATAAGCTTGTCCTGCTGTCGTGGTGCTGTCTAAAATAACGGGCGCACCTTTGTTTGACGAGGATAAGACAGACTCTGATTCAGGAATAACGCCCAGTAATTTGATGTTTAGAATTTCAATAATGTCTTCGACAGAAATCATTTCGCCAGCACCCACGCGATCTGGCGCATAACGCGTGACAACTAAGTGTTGTTTGAGTTCTCGGCCTTCTTCGGCGGCTTTGGATTTGCTATCTAAAATGCCCAAAATACGATCGGAGTCGCGGACAGAAGACACTTCAGGGTTGGTGACAATCAATGCTTCATCTGCAAAGTAGAGCGCCAAGTAAGCGCCACGCTCAATACCCGCTGGGCTGTCGCAAACGATATATTCAAAGCCATCGGCAATTAAGTCTTCGATGGCTTTGCCCACCGCATCCTTTTCTAAGGCGTCTTTATCGCGGGTTTGTGAGGCAGGTAGGATATAGAGGTTTTCAACGCGTTTATCACGAATGAGTGCTTGTTTAATGCTGGCTTCGCCCTGAGTGACATTGACAAAATCATAAACAACACGCCGTTCACACCCCATAATCAAATCGAGGTTACGTAACCCTACATCAAAATCAATTACTGCGGTTTTGTGTCCGCGCAGTGCTAGCCCAGTGGCAAAACTTGCACTGGTTGTGGTCTTTCCGACACCGCCTTTACCGGAAGTGACAACAATAACTTTGGCCATTAGAACTCCTTAAGTCGTGATAAATTTTTGGGTTGTTTGTTTTATTGCCTATCGCTTATCGCGTATCGCTAGCGTGTACTACAGTAGTACTACAGTGGTACCATGTCGATAGCCATCGCATAAAACCGCACTAAAATTGCTCTGTATTATAAAGCAAAAAAAGCGGATAAGAAATAAGTAATACTGAATCTAATGCATTGTCAATGCCAAGCATTCCAAACACCCACAGCAAACTAAACCGCAGCAAACTATCCCAGCGAAGCAAGCATGGTCGTCGCCTATGTTGCTTTATGCACTGTCGCGGCAATGCTACAGATTGTATTTGTTGGCTAATTTGGTTAATTCGACATCATTTTTTGTGCCTAATTTGTTGTGTAGGCGAGAACGATGCGTAAAGACAGTTTTGACGCTAATGTCGAGTAAGTCGGCGATGTCGTTTGGGCGAATGCCATCAATCAAGTACTTAACAATTTGAAATTCACGTTTAGTGAGTTTTTCAAACGGATTGTCGCGAACGGTATCGATTTGTTTGGTGCCGTCTACATGACCAAAGATGAGGTTGGCGGCAACATCAGGTGACATGTATTTTTCGCCTGCCATGACCTTGTATATGGCTTCGGTAATGCTGTCGGGGCTTGCTCCTTTATTGATATACCCACTGGCACCTGCAGCTAAGACTTTTTCAGGATAAGGGCTGTTGTCAAATCGGGACAGCACAATGACGTGTACTTTTTTGTGGCTTTTTTTGATTTTTCTAGTGACTTCAATGCCATCAATGCCTGGCATTGAAATATCCGTAATGACGATATGGGGTTTGAGTGTTTTGATTAACTCAAGTCCTTCTTCACCAGTTGCTGCATCACCAATAACACTAATATCGGCTTGTTGCTCTAATAAGCTAGCCGTGGCGATCCGTATTAACTCGTGATCATCAATAATAACCACATTTATCATAAACGCTCCTTTTAATTGTTTTTATAGGCGGTAAACAAGGTGGTTGATGTCAAAAATTGACCTTGTCTATTCCTAGTAAGGCTATTTATTTTAGTTAAAAATAAATAAAAAAGAAAGTGTTGCATCGCATAACAGTGCAATAACTGCCGTCCTTATGCCTTGCAAAACTATCATTTACGCTTAATTACCGCTATAATGCGAGCGATTTTAGCAGTAATTAGATAAAACTGCTAGTGAAATCTTTGGTGTTAAGTATCAGTATGGGTATTTCAACGATGAGGGAAGTTTCAAGTTAAACTATGACAAGTTAACCTGTTATTTGGCAGCGCGAAACTTAGTTACCCGAAACATAAGCGCTTTACTATACAGGTCGTTAATATAACACCCCGCCATTATCCATCGAGCACCCTTTATCTACTATCTATCCACTATCTAATCCACTATCCATCTACTGTTAAGCGAGTTGTTAATTTAATATGGTAAATAATCGTTCTTCATTTAATTGGCCATTATCTGCGCAATTTAACAACATACACGAGGCGCTGCTCGCCGTTGCAGACAACCCCACTCAAACGCAAGTAAGGGTATTTATCACACAGCACGCCGCTGATGCGGAAAAACTCTACGATATGCTGATTGCATTGCGATTAGACTTGCCGATCTATCACTTTCCGCATTGGGAAACGTTGCCATACGATCAGTATTCGCCAAGCCCTAATATTGTGTCGATAAGGCTCCATACATTATATCGATTGCGTGATTTGCAGCAAGGCATCGTAGTGACCTCCGTTGATGCGCTGATTTCTCGATTATGCCCCCCCGATTATTTGTACCAGCAAGGATTTTTACTCGCCATTGGCGATACATTACCCATGGATAGGTTAAGCAAAAGATTAACTCAAGCAGGGTTTCAGATGGTTAGCCAAGTCATTGAAAAAGGTCAATTCAGTCGGCGAGGTGCCTTGATTGATGTATTCCCACCTGGTGCCAAATTCCCTATACGAATTGACTTTTTTGACGATGAGGTTGAAAGCCTGCGTGTGTTTGATGTAAAGACACAGCTAACGGCCGCCAAAATCGAGCGGGTAGAAATCATCCCAAGCCGAGAGATTGATTTGTCGGACGCGGGTCGTATTTGTTTTCGTCAACATATGCGCAGTTGGCTGGGCGTAGAGGCTGAAAGCCACAGCGTCTATCAAGCCGTATCCAATGGGCGATTGACGGGCGGCATGGAGTATTATCTGCCGTTATTTTTTGATCAAACCGTGACGTTGTTTGACTATTTGCCTCAGCAGGCATTGCTGTCGGTACAGACGGGTTATGCCGATTATTGGCGAGATTTAATGGCGGGTATTAGCCGACGTCATGAGCAAATTCAATTGCTCAGAGGGCAATCTTTACCCGCGCCTGAGCAGTTGTATATCGATGAAAGTACCTTTTTGGCGGTGATAAAATCGCGACTAATACCAGTTGATTCGCGCGCCAGCGAGTATGATTTACAACCATTTGCGTGGGCAGAGACGACTGAGAAACGCTGGGCGCAATTAGAAGCAATGGTCGAAAGCCAAGCGCCAGTTTATGTTTTTTGTCAAGGCGAAGGACAGTATAACGCGATCCAAGACAAATTATCGGTACGTCTAGATGGCGTTGATTTTATGGCATGGGATAGGCAAAGTCCCGCTATCGGAATCGGCGTTGCAAACGCTACAAATAGTAGCAATAGCGCCGATAGTGCCAATATTACCGATAGTGCCAATAGTGTAAGTGGTACAGGCGGCGCGTTTGTTCAATCTTTTGTTTTGCAATACCATCAAGAGGGTGGACAAGAGGGCGGGCAAAATGGCGGGCGAGAGAAAAGGCAAGGCAGCGTAGACAAAAATGCGTCAACTTATCCGCTAGGCACCGCCACGTTATTGGCCGCTCAAGACTTATTGCGGCGACCGACAGAGCCTACGGCAGAAGAAGCCCCCGATTTAGCCGCCATCATTAATGATTTAAGCCAGATTGAAATCGGTGATCCTGTTGTCGATATTGAGCATGGCGTAGGGCGCTATCTCGGCTTAGAACGCGTGACGATTGATGATGAAACCAACGAATACATCACACTAAACTATGCAAATGATGAAAAACTCTTTATTCCAATTACCGAGTTGGCACGTGTTAGTCGTTATACTGGTGTGTCGGCAGATAATGCGCCGTTACACCGTTTGGATGGCAAGCAGTGGAAAAAAGCCAAAGCCAAAGCCAAAGCGAGGATTTACGACACCGCTGCCGAGCTGCTAGGCATCTACGCAGAACGCGCCCAAGCAAAAGGGCAGTCAATTTCGGTGATTGATAGCGAGTTGGCTGAATTTGCCTCAGGGTTTGATTTTGCCCCTACTGCCGATCAAAAAGCGGCATTTAATGCGGTTTATCAAGACTTGCAATCGGAAAAACCGATGGATCGTATTGTTTGTGGCGATGTGGGGTTTGGTAAAACCGAAGTTGCCTTGCGTGCGGCATTTGCTGTGGCTAATGCGGGTTATCAAGTGGCCGTCATTGTGCCGACAACGTTACTCGCAGAGCAACATTACCAACATTTTGTGGATAGATTTTCAGCATTTCCAATAAACATTGCGGGGCTGTCTCGGTTTAGAAGTGCAAAAGCGCAAGCAGAAATTTTAGCGCAAGTCCAATCAGGGCAAGTGGATATTGTGATCGGTACGCACCGCTTAATTCAAAAAGACGTGGCCTTTGCTGAATTGCGTTTAGTCATTATCGACGAAGAACACAAATTTGGCGTGAAACAAAAAGAAAAGCTCAAAGCACTAAGAACCGATGTCAATATTTTAACCATGACAGCAACACCGATACCCAGAACCTTGTCTATGACACTCGCGGATTTGCGTGATTTGTCGATTATAGCCAGCCCACCGCCTAAGCGTACGCCAGTCCACACCATATTTTCGCCCTACGATGAATCCATCATCCACGAAGGCGTTATGCGTGAAACCAGTCGTGGCGGACAAATTTATTTTTTACATAATGATATCAATACCATGATGCGTGTCGAAGCAAATTTGGCTGCGCTATTTCCAGCATTAAGCATTCGCCATGCACACGGCAAAATGCCAGAGCGTGAACTGGCACAAATTATGCAAGATTTTCACAATCACCGATTTGATATCTTGTTGACCACTACTATCATTGAGTCAGGCATCGATAACCCCAACGCCAATACGATTTTTATTAATCGAGCGGACCGATTTGGTCTGGCGCAATTACACCAGCTTCGCGGGCGCGTGGGGCGTTCTCATCACCAAGCTTATGCCTACCTGATTGTGCCTGATACGGCACTTATGTCGCGTGATGCACAAAAAAGGATAGCGGCATTTTCTACACTAAACGGACTGGGTGTTGGGTTTATGTTGGCATCTCAGGATATGGAAATTCGCGGCGCGGGTGAGTTGCTAGGGGATAACCAAAGCGGACACGTCACAGAGATAGGGTTTAGTTTGTACCATGAGATGCTCGCGCAAACGATTGAAGCCATGAAAAACAACACGGTGCTTGATTTGGATGCAGTTCAATCAACGATAGACGTTGATTTAGGGTTGCCTGCGTTGATTCCCGATGACTATATCTATGATGTGCATACGCGTTTACTGTTTTATAAACGCATCGCTAGCTGTCAAGAGGTAGAATCCTTTGATACGATTCGTGTTGAATTGATTGATCGATTTGGTCTGCTACCCGATGCCACCAAAACACTATTTGCCGTTAGTGAAGCCAAACTGCTACTACGCGATTCAGGCGTTAGCAAATTAAATGCAAGCGACAGCCAATGGGTAGTGGTACTCGCCGATAACCATCAATTAGATAACCAAAAACTGATTGCGTTATTGCAGAGTGACCCAGCGAAATACCAGCTCAAAGCCAACAATAAGCTACAAATCAGCCAGGAAATGCCAACCATAGACGAACGCCTTGCTGCGTTAAAATCTTGGTTGGCCGCGGTTAGTTAGTTGGCTGCGGTTAGTTAGATTTAGTTAGTCTGCCGTCATGACGGTGTGGTAAGCCCATTCAATCCAAGGCAGTAGCGCGCTGATATCATCGTTGGCGACGGTTGCGCCCCCCCAAATACGTAATCCCGGTGGCGCAGATTTATACGCATTGATATCGTAAGCCGCGTTTTCTGATTCAAGTAGTGCGCACAACGATTTGATTTTATTACGTTGCTCGCCTTCTTCCATTGCATTAAATTGGGTATCGGTAATAACCAAACAAATAGACGTATTGGAATAGGTATCGGGGGCTTTGGCTAAAAAATCAACCCAGTCAGTACGCGCGACCCACGCCTTGATTATCGCGAGATTTTTATCGCTAATCGCCTGACACGCGGATTGGCCGCCAATCGTATTGACCCATTGCATGCTATCAATGGCGTCTTCGACACAGAGCATAGACGGCGTGTTAATTGTTGCCCCTTCAAAAATATCGGCAATGAGTTTACCCGATTTGCTGAGTGTAAAAATTTTAGGTAATGGCCAAGGCGGTGTGTACGTTTCTAAGCGTTCTACGGCGCGCGGAGACAGTGCAATCATGCCATGTGCGGCTTCGCCGCCCAGCACTTTTTGCCAAGACCAAGTGACAACATCCAGTTTATTAAAGTCTAAGGTTTGCGAAAAAACCGCTGAAGTGGCATCACAAATGGTAAGTCCCGTACGGTTATCTGCAATCCAATCTAGATGCGGCAAACGAACACCTGATGTCGTGCCGTTAAAAACAAAAACGCTATCGTTATCTGAATGATAGTTAGCCAAATCGGGCAGTTCGCCATAGGGCGCAGTGTACTGGTTGTTGGTTAATTTTAATTGGTTGACAATGTCACCTAACCACGTTTTTGAAAAGGCTTCCCACGCATAAATATCAACGGTTTTTGGGCCCAGCAATGACCACAGTGCCATTTCAACTGCCCCCGTATCTGATGCGGGAACAATACCCACGTGATAGTCGTCGGGAATCGCCAAAATGGTTTTGGATAAATTAATGACTTCAGCGAGCTTGGCTTTGCCTGCTTTGCCGCGATGCGAGCGACCCAGTACGGCGCCATTGAGCTGGTCTAGTGACCAGCCAGGTCGTTTGGCGCAAGGGCCAGAGGAAAAATTGGGGTTATTGGGTTTGGTTGTTGGCTTCATTGTGGGCTTCATTGTGGGTTTTGTGGTGTTATTCATAAGGTTCGCTGGGTTGAGTGTGATGGGGTTGCTGTCATAACTGACTGGCATCTAATAAAAAACCTTCGCTATCAATCAACCAATATAACAGGTGTGACGGCAGACTATCTTTTTTCAAAAGGTCTGTGCTAATTATGCCAAATTTTCTTGTCATTGACTATAGGTGTCTTAGTCTGAATACGTCAGTTTTATTCCTGAATGGCGAACAAAGTGCTATCATGTGCGTCTTTGTGGCGTAAATACGCCAACAATGCGTCTGGACACCAGATGTTGGTGTGATATTTTTTGACAAGCGAGCGCTTAAGCGCGCGTTTGTTTTTTGTTGTGAATGTTTGTTGTAAATGTGGCCTGAGTAAAATGAAACCGACAAAATCGTTAAACCCGCAACAATTGGCTGCTGTGCATTACATTAGCGGCCCTGTTTTAGTGTTGGCTGGTGCGGGCAGCGGTAAAACAGGGGTTATCACAGAAAAAATTAATTATCTGATAAAAACTTGTGGTTATAAGGCCAATCAAGTCGTGGCTATCACGTTTACGAACAAAGCCGCGCAAGAGATGAAAAAACGCGCCAGTGAAAAGCTAGACAAAGCACAGCGCAAAGGCCTGTGGGTATCGACTTTTCACACGCTGGGGTTGCGAATCTTAAAAGAAGATGGGCATCATGTGGGGCTATCCAAATCATTTAGTATTTTTGACCAACGTGACTGCTTGTCCATCCTAAAAGACATTACCCAATTAGACGATAAAACACTCAAAACGGTTCAATCACAACTATCACAATGCAAAAACGATATTTTGAACAAAGGCGAATTTACCGATGAAATTCGCCGCATTGCACAACATTATAATCAACATCTATTGGCATTGAATGCCGTCGATTTTGATGATTTAATCGGTCATTGTTTGACGCTATTTGCCGAGCAGCCTGCTGTGTTGGCTAAATGGCGGCAGCGTATTCGTTATTTATTGGTCGATGAGTACCAAGACACCAATGCCGCGCAGTATCAATTAATTAAAGACTTGGCAGGTTTGTCAGGGCAGTTCACTGCCGTTGGGGATGACGACCAATCGATTTATTCGTGGCGTGGTGCCGAGGCAGAGAATTTGTTATTGTTAGCCAATGATTTCCCCACGCTAGAGGTCATTAAGTTAGAACAAAACTATCGCTGTGATCGCCGTATTTTATCGGCAAGCAATGCCGTTATCGCCAATAATAGCCACTTGTTTGAAAAAACGCTATGGTCAGAGATTAATCGGGGTGATAAGATTCGCGTTATTGCTTGCCAAGACGAAACGGAAGAAGCACAAACCGTTGTCACGCAATTGTTAGCACACCACAGTCGCCATGCAACTAAGCTGACAGACTATGCGATTTTGTATCGGGGCAACTATCAATCGCGCGCGATTGAAAAGCAGCTACGGCTTCAACGTGTTCCTTATGTCATTAACGGCTCGACGTCGTTTTTTGAGCATGCTGAAATTCGTGATTTAATCGCGTATTTGCGGGTGATTGCTAATCCTGATGATCAACGCGCCTTTGCGCGCATTATTAATACGCCTAAGCGTGAAATCGGCACGGTTACGCTGCAAAAGCTCAGTGAATACGCCAGACAGCGCGGTGTGGCGATGTTGCCTGCTTGCTTGGAAATGGGCTTGACGGAAGTGGTGTCTAAAAAATCACAAGAAACGCTTTATACGTTTGCGAAGTGGCTGATGTCGCTGCATGAAAAAAGTGAACGCGGTGAATCCCCGCGCCAGCTGTTGGACTGGGTGATTGGCGATACCGAGTATATTGATTATGTGAAGGCATTACATGGGCGTGGTGGCGAAAAACGCGTTGAGTTAATCGCCGAATTGCAAGATTGGATTAGCCGCTTACAAGACCATGAAGAGATTAATGACTTATCGGATGTTGTGCAACGGATGTTGTTGCTGGATATGTTAGAGCAACAAGCCGAGAATAACGAGTTGCAACCAGCAGTGTCGTTGATGACGCTACATTCCGCCAAAGGATTGGAGTTCCCGTGTGTTTTTGTTGTCGGCTTAGAAGAAGGATTGTTGCCACACCACAATTGTGTTGAGGAGGACGCATTAGTCGAAGAAGAGCGGCGCTTGTTGTATGTCGGGATGACGCGCGCGCAATACCAGTTGTGGTTAACGCTGGCCAAGCATCGTCAAATCGGGGGCAACCGTATCGAGACAACGGCGAGTCGTTTTTTGTCAGAGTTGCCTTATGAAGAAATTGTGTGGGAAGGCATTAATGAGCCCGACTTGTCACCAGAGGAAAAGCAAGAAAAATTGGATAGTATGTTTGATGAGTTACTGGCGATGGTGGGTGATGCGGATGAATAGTCATGTCAATAATATCAATAGTAATGTCTGGTTAGCAATGCCCGCTCAGCAATGCCTGCTCAACAATAACCCGTAATACGATAAAAAGAATGAGGATATAAACACCATGTCAAAATTAGCAAAGCCAACGATACAGCGCTGTCGAGATTTGGATGAAGTGCGTCAAGCGGTTGATGCCTTAGATGCGCAAATTATCCCGTTGTTGTGTGAGCGCATCCAGTATATTGTGCAAGCAGCAGCCTTTAAAGAAACGGCGTCCGATGTGCGTATTTATGGACGTATCGAAGCGATAATAACGCGCGCCAAGGCCTATGCGAATGCGATGGGTGTTAGTGAAGATTATATCGAATCGGTTTATCGCCACTTGATTGATGAATCGATTCGCCAGGAAAAAGCCGTTTGGCTAGCGACTCAAGCCACCCAAGCAGCACAGACGCAACCCACCGATAATCATTCGGGTTAATACTTATTTTGCGCGGCGCATAAATTGCGTTAGACTGGTGCCTGCAATAATAATCACGGTGCCGATTAGCATTTTTAGTGTAACTTGCTCGTTTAGCAGCACCATCCCCCAGAAAATGCCAAATACGGGCACGAGTAACGTAACACTGCTGGTACGCGTTGGGCCGACAATTTTGATGACGCTGTAATAGGCAAGCATAGCGAGTGCTGTCGATAAGACCGCAATGCCGAAAACAGCCCCCCAAGCGCTCAACGAAATCGTTTGTGCGGGGAAATGATAAAAAGTCAGTGGCAGCATCGCAATACCCGAAACCAATAACCCGCTTGCTGCCGTTGTCATGGGGCCAATATGCGCCAAGTAACGCTTGGTTAGATTGCCACTAATTGCATAAAGCAAGCATGCAATCAAGATAAGAAAAGCCGCGTTCAAATGGCTAGGATGTTGTTTGGCGCTATCTAGCATCAGTAGCGCCACGCCAACAACACCAATAAAAAGCCCTAAAAATTGCCATCTTGTCAGGTAGTCCTTAAAAATTAAATGCGCAATGATGCCTGTGAGCATCGGCGTGGTCGCGTTTAGCACCGATGCTGTGCTTGCATTGATGCTGTGTGCAGCAATGGCAAACAAGGTAAATGGAATGGCCAGATTCAGTAGTGCAATAGCCGATAGTCTTAGCCAGTTGGCTTTGAATTCTTGGCGTCGTCGTGCAACGAGAAATAGCATGGGGGATAAGATTAATCCTGCCATTAGCAAGCGCAGCCCTGCAAAGCTAAACGCACCAAATTCAGGGACGCCAATGCGCATAAACATAAAAGACGCGCCCCAAGCGGCGGCCATGTATAAAAAATAACCAACAATTTGATAAACAGGCATTAGAAATGTTAAGCGGTTAAGTGGTAAGGGCTAAGTAAGCAGTCTCAGTAAATAATCTCAGTTGAGAGAATCTAGAATCTAACAGGCGGTATAGGTTAATTAGATTAATTAGGTTAATTGGTTAGATTTTGTCGTGTTATCTCAGTTACGTTATCTCAAGTATGTTGTTTCGGGTAAATTGACGCCTGTCATCTATACGCGATTATAAGGGAGTCAGTCTACTATAGCTAGTAAAAACACGCGGGTATTGCCGTTTTAGAATAAAAATTAGAATAAAAAAAGCAGCGCCATCAAGATGACACTGCTTTAGTTTGGTCGTTAGGGTGTCGTTAGGTCGTCGTTAGGGTGTTAACGAACCAGCAAAAAACCTACAGGCAAATAGCGTTTAGTAAACTATTGGTAAGCTAAAATAATAAGCTCACATTTGCCATGTACTTATCTAGGGTTTATTTAGCCTTAGCGAACTCACTGGCAACAAAATCCCAGTTAACGACATTCCACCAATTATTAATATAGTCTGGACGCTTGTTTTGATACTTTAAGTAGTACGCATGTTCCCAGACATCCAGTGCGAGGATAGGCTGTCCTTTGACATCAGCAACATCCATCAGTGGGTTGTCTTGGTTAGGTGTTGAGGTGATTTCAAGCTGTCCGTCTTTGACGATTAACCAAGCAAAGCCAGAGCCAAACCGCGTGATGCCTGCTTGGGTCATTTTTTCTTTGAGGGTGTCAAATGCACCAAATGCGCTATCAATTGCCAAAGCGAGTTCGCCTGTCGGCTGACCGCTGCTGCTGTTGCTCATGCATTGCCAGAATAGGTTATGGTTATAAAAACCACCTGCATTATTACGAATAGCAACAGAATGCGATGAAATGTTACTTAGAATATCGTTGAGTGATTGATCGGCTAGCGGGGTATCCTGAATCGCATTGACGAAGTTATTATAGTAGGTCCGATGATGGCGGTCGTAATGGATTTCCATTGTCTGCGCATCAATATAGGGCTCAAGTGCGTTGTAATCGTAGGGTAGGTCAGCAAATTGAAAGCTCATGAATTTCCTCCAGAAGATTGATAAGTCGTATTTAAGTATTGCATCACCATAGTAACAAAATGCACTGAGATAAGAAATAGCCTTGAGTAAATAAATAAGAGTCGAACAGCTAAAGGGCAATACAACAAAGCCAAACCATATTCGCGCCAGGCAGCAGGTGAGCAATCGCTCGATTGTCTATACAAAAGTCTGCGAAAAAAGCCACGCAAAAAACCGACACAAAAAACCGACACAAAAACCATAAAAAAACACGCAGAAAAGCACCGAAAAAGCGCAGCAAATAGATTAATCGTGGATTGCCATTATAAAGTGCAAAATAAATAGCCTTTAAAAACAGAAAGTCAGCCATTAATCGTTCGTTTTCTGCAAAAACTTATCAAAAAGTATTTGACGGGTGTTTGCTGGGGTGTATAATACGCATCCTCGCCTTTTGGGGCAGATCTTTAACAGATGGTAGACAAAATAATTTGTGCGAGTATTTTACTTGTCAATTCAAAAA
>NZ_WHNW01000015.1 GCF_009362845.1 Ostreibacterium oceani
CTATCACCCACCGCTAATTCAGGCCCAGTGACAAAGGCATCGTATTCCCCACTACCTACCAACAAATCTGGCGGAACAATCAAAGAATCCCATCCCGCAGGACGACTAGTCTCGGATAGATTATCGTAAAGCGTTTCATCAAAAAAGATGATAAACTCAGAAATCGGCGCAGTCGAATCATTGGTCAGTGTATAGCGGTATTCGTATTCGGTCGGTGAGACCTGCGACACGGTGTAGGTAATGGTCTGGGCAAAGCCCAATGAGGAGAATGCCAATGAGGAGACCACGATTGATAAAGTCGATACGACACGCAGCGTTGATCTAGCGACATCAGTTAACGCAGTTAACGGACTTAGCGCACTTAGCGGACTTAACGCATTAAACGTCCTTAATGCACCGCAAAGCATACGCCCTAACAATGCGCTAGCCGATGAGATAGCCGATGAGATAGTAGGGAAATTAGTCGCGTTGCGGTTTAATCGATAATTTGACATGTTATTGCACCTTCCAAGCTGGATTCCACTGAATTACTTATAAACAATGACCGCCACGATAGCACAAATAAGGGGGGGGGGGGCAAGCGTTAATTTAATTCGCTATCATTGAAAAATGTAGCGCAGCTGGACTAGTCAAGGGGTGGTTTATACCTGCTGGACTATTGCCATCAGGACTATTTCCGCTAGGCATATCATCACTGAGCAAATAGCAAATTAACTAAAAGCGATTTGCCTCGCGATTTACCTCGCAATTCACCTCAAAATCCATTGGCTTTTGCATCAAATACCCTTAAAATAACTACTGCTATTCGTCAATGGATTCAAATCTATTGACTTAATTCAACAAGGCTTAATTTTCGCGCTTAATTCTAACAAGGCTCTCATTAAACCCATGACACAGACTATCAAAATTCGACAACCCGATGACTTTCACGTACATTTGCGTGATGGTGACGCACTCAAACTCACGGTAAAACACGCTGCAGCGCAGTTTAATCGCATCACGGTGATGCCTAACCTGCAACCCCCTGTTGTCAACACCGACGAGGCGCTGGCTTATTTGGCGCGTATTCAGTCGCATATCCCTCAAAATAGCACGCTGACACCGTTAGTGACACTCTATCTCACCGACCAATTAACCACCGATGAAATCACCAAAGCACACGCGGCAGGGGTTAAAGCCATAAAAATGTACCCGCATGGCGTTACCACCAACTCAGAGCATGGCGTGCGTGATAGCGATGGTCTTGACTCGTTATTTGCCTGTATGGCGGAGCTAGGTATGCTATTACTGGTTCACGGTGAAAGCGCCAAACCCGATATTGATATTTTTCACCGTGAAGCCACTTTCATCCAAGAAACGCTCATCGGCATACTGCAACGCCACCCCAAATTGCGTGTCGTTATGGAGCATATCACCACGGAAAAAGCCGTTCAGTTTGTTTCACAAGCCTCTGCACAGCTCGCCGCAACGATTACGCCACAGCATTTACTTGCCAACCGCAATCATTTATTATCAGGTGGTATCAAGCCGCACTACTACTGCCTGCCTATCCTCAAAAAGGAAAGCGATAGACGCGCACTATTACAAGCAGCAACCTCAGGAAACCCTAAATTTTTCCTAGGCACAGACTCTGCACCGCATACCACTGAGACCAAAGAAAGCGCCTGTGGTTGCGCAGGCTGTTACACTATGCCTTACGCAATTGAGTATTACGCAGAGGTATTTGATAGTGTAGGCAAAATCGCACAATTAGAAGGTTTTTCCAGCCGTTTTGGTGCAGAATTTTACCACCTCCCTGTCAATACAAATTATATCGTACTCGAAAAAACACCACAGGCTATCGCCCAACACTTTGCGTATTTGGATAGCGCAATTACCCCGTTAATGGCGGGACAATCGCTACATTGGACCAAGCGCTAGTTAGTCATCAACCTGAAAGGTCACTGAGAGGTATCACTTGCGTTCATTAACGCTTTTATTGCGTCGCTGAGGATCCCGTCTTCTGTGAGGATTCCGTTTTCATGGCCGTTTCTTCAGGCTCAGCCAAAATAACCAAGCGCTTGCCCGTCTCGCCAAAGCGCGTTTGCATCCGAGACACGAAAGTCGGCAACTCAAGCGAATCTAGCGCCTCGGCGATGGCATATTGGCTGTTTTCTGTCTTGTCAGACGTGATAATATCACGCCAATATTGCGATGCCGCTGCGTGCAAATTTTCAGGCTTTTGCTGCAATTCGGTTTTTAGCAACTGACGACTGTTATTGAACTGCGCTGGCGTTAGCTTTTCTAGTGACGGCATAAACGCCTGATAAAATGTCTTGATGTGCTGTTGCAACTCAGTTGCACTCGCGACTGGCGATTGGATGGTAAACCCAATACCTGCGCGATCAACGATAGGACGTGGATAAGCAAAAACGATATACCCCAATTGCTTTTCCGTACGCAATTGGGTGAAAAAATCTGCCTCTAGTAGTTTGACCAACAACGCGGCTTCAGCACGCGCTTGATAGCCAACATCCGACTGAATAAAGTAGCTGATTGCATGGTCATTATGGGGGACCTTAATCGTCAATGTTTCACTGTCTGTTAACGGAACGGCACTGTTTTTTTGCCACGCGGATTGCAGGTTCGCTTCGGCAAGCATTGTCTCAATTTTCTCTGCCATCGCAACACTTTGCACGTGTGTTTTATTACCATAAACCAACATCCTAACGGCTAAAGATTTAAAAAATTCAGCTCTAAATTGTTCAACATCCTGCAAAGTGACTTGTTCAATCTGCGCTAGCCTTGCCTGTGGTAGCGAGCTATGGGTCATTAAACGGGCGTTTTGTTGCGTAAAGGTTTGCTCGTAAGGTCGTTTGCGTAGTGCATTGGTTAACTCACGGCGGTACTCTGCTTTCACCCGCATAAATACATCTGCTTGTATCGGTGTAGTTTTTAGTGCCTGAATGATGTCGCTGAGCAACAACGCCATTTTAGCATCATAGCCATCTAGGCTAACACCAATGGTCGTTTCTCCTGCCCTGATTTCACCGTATAACCCCGCAATGGCTGCGTCATACAATGTCTCTGTTAGTTGTTCGTCAATGACATTAGCCAATAATGCCATCAGGGTCTTTTGACGGTCGTCTAGCGTTAATTGTGGCTGTAAAGACACTTGTACACTGGCACGGGGCACATTAAATGATGCATCATGACGGTAATAAAACTCAACCCCACTCGCACGTTTTTCATGCTGGCTAACGTGTTTTTCTGCATTAAGCGCGTATTTTTCTGCAATAAATGGATTGGGTTTAGGTAGCGCCATCGCTATCGTTGGCAAGTCAGCAACCGCTGTTTCAAAGGCCGACAAATCAAACGATTTTTTCTGATAAGGAACCGAAAAATAATACGTTTTATCGTCTGACTTAAAATCAGGTGACGATAAGTGAACCACCATTTTTTGCGGCACCATCTGCGCTAAATAACGTGTGATTTGTTCACGGTCATACCCTGTAAATATCGACTGAATGGCGAGTACGTCTTGGACTGGGTAGCGATTTAGTCGCTGCGCGGCGGTCGAAACCATATCAATGCTATCTGATTTTTCTTGGTATAAAAAATTGGTTTTAGCGACAGTTGCTAATTCTTGGTATCGTTTCGCACCCGCTGTGTCTTGTCGCAATAAATCCAAATAAGAGAAAATTATTGCGAGCACCTGCTCAGGATGGCTTGCGCCTTGGCTCGTGAGTTTTGCACCTATTTCATAGATTACCTCGTCATTCACTCGCTGCCCTGTGCCAGCATATAACTCGGTAGCATACCCTGCCGTTTTTAACGCACTGAGTAAGCTATGCTGCCCTTCGTAACCGATGACATGCGATATATATTGCAGCGATTTGCTGTAATCATTAGACGCGTCATACGGCAGGGCAAAATTAATGGTCAGCCGTTTTTCATCACGCACGGATTGACTACGAAGCATAAGGGGCAATGTCTTGGCGACAAATAGCGAAGGCGCTTGATTACTGTTATCGGTTTTGCTGGTTGATTTATTTGTCTGTGATGCTATTTCCGATACCGCTTCCGATGCCGCTTCCGGCGCTGTTGGCACGTCTTTGAATAACGCCTCGCCCCAAGCTTTTAGCGTAGCAATGTCTTGGCGACCAATAATCACACCCGCCATATTCTCTGCGTGATAATGTTGTTTATAAAAATCTAACAGTGCGGATCTGACCGTCTCGCTCGGCAGCGTGTCATTGTTCCCAATGTTAAAACGTGAATAAGAACTCGCTGGATTAGTCGCTTGCTTGAACACATCAAGCTTTCTCCAGCCGTCCTCTTTTAGTTTGGACTGGTACTCTGAATCCACCGCATTACGCTCTCTATCGACGTAGGCAGCGTCCATGCGCGGCGCAACAAAAAAACGGCTAAAGCGTTTTAATCCATCGTGCAAGTGATCGGGATCAATATCAAAAAAATAATTCGTCCGATTAAATGCCGTATAGGCATTATGGTTGCCCCCATGCGCGCTGACAAACTGGATATAATCATCTGCATCGGGGTATTGGTCTGTACCTAAAAACAGCATATGCTCTAAAAAGTGAGCCAGTCCAGGAAAATCGCTGGGGTCATCACCCGAGCCAACGGCAACATCAACCGCCGCTGCTGCTCGCTGGGCATTTTCATCAGAAATCAAGAGTAATTTAAACCCGTTTGCTAGTACCATGGCATGATAATGACGCGTGTCATTTTCACTTTTGGTTACTGCTGCTGTGTTTTCTGCCTGGCTAAAAGTGCTAAGTAGCATAAGTATCCCCGTTAATAAGTGCGGTTTTAATCGTTGCATGATTGCTGTTTCCTTTGGGCTAAAATGACAAGCTGTTGGTGCAGTATATTGAGACGCTGCTGGGTTTTTTCAAGCGTCAATGCATTATCAATTACAAAATCTGCCCGTGAATTGCGTGCCAACCTCGGCATTTGCTGCGAAATAATCTGTTCAATGTTTTCATTCGTGTGTGCCTGATCTCGCTTTAAGGCCCTTGTTATTTGTAACGATTCAGGCACATCAATGACAACGCTCACGTCTACCCATTCATCCATGCCTTTTTCAAATAGCAATGGCACCACCAATAAAACATAGGGCGCATCGACCGGTGCCTCAGCCATGGCCGCTCGTGTTTTTTCGCGGATTGCTGGCAAAATGATTGCTTCATACTGCATTTTTATCGCGTTGTCACTGAAAATACGTTGACGAATTTTGTGTCGATTTAAGTGTCCATCATCATGAAAATACGCCGCCCCCAACAACGCTCGAATTAATAGATAAGTAGGGGTCTGTGGTTCAACGACTTGTCTTGACACCACATCGGTATCGACGACATAAGCGCCAAGCCGCTGCAAATAATTCGATGCAACCGTTTTCCCTGATGCAATGCCACCCGTCAGTCCAACGATAAAATGTGTCACTTATTGAAATGGTTCTTTTTCATAACCCGTTAATCACGCTTTAATCACGCTTTAATCACGCTTTAATCACGCTTTAATCACGCTTTAATCACGCTTTAATCACGCGCTAGTAACCCGTCAAAAACCCAACATACCAATCCACAATAGGCCCGCCATACAAAAAGGCAATCAACCCACCCAGAGCCAAATGCGGCCCAAAAGGAATTAAGTTATCTGAGTTGTTGCTACGGTCAAACGCTTTTTGTAGCAAAGCCACCGTAATCCCGCTAAAACACGCAATAATGAGCACCAGTGCAAAGTACTGAAAATGTACCCACGTAAAAATTGCCGCCAATAATTTCGCATCGCCCAACCCCATGCCATCACGCCCTGTAAGTAATTTAAATCCCATGGCGACAACCCATAGACTTAAATAACCAAGCAAAGCCCCAATCACAGCCGTCTCTAATGGGATATAAACCGACCAAATGGCCAAGATAATACCTGCCCACATTAGCGGAATCGTGATGATATCGGGCAATAATTTGACTTTTAAGTCGATACCCGTCAGAGCGACTAAGGTAAACACAAAAAATAAGGCAAAAAAACCCGCGGCATTGGCACCAAGATGCCAAAAAACAAACGTAGCAATTACCGCTGTTGACAATTCAACAAAGGGATAAAAAGCCGAAATGCGCGCCCCACAGCCGCGACATTTGCCACGAATCGCCAGATAGCTAATGATGGGGATGTTCTCAATGCCTTGCACCATACGACCACAGTCTCTACACTGAGAACGCGGTACAACAAGGTTAAACTTTTCTACCGCTACTGGCGCGATACCAAGTATTTCTCTGGCTTGTGCCTGCCAGTCACGTTCCAAAATAATGGGCAGCCGATAAATGACGACATTCAAAAAACTACCCACTAACGCAGAAAAAATGAAAACCGCCACCAGCAACGCTAGCGGCGGCAAATCAAGTAGTGCATAAGCTAAAGCGTCGAACAAGCTAACCAACCACATCGCCTAACATAAAGATTGGCATATACATGGCAATCACCAACGTACCAACGACTAATGCGAGAAACCCGATAATAAGTGGCTCTAACATCGTGGTTAGGTTATCAATTTTATAATCTAACTCTTCTTCATAAAAATTAGCTACATTGCCTAGCATGTCGCCTAAGTTACCCGACTCCTCACCAATACCCACCATTTGGATGGCAAACGGCTCAAATCGCTCGGAGTTCTGCATCGCAAAATTCAGCTGCGCACCGTTTTCAACGTCTTTGGCAATTTCGTACGTACTTTCCTCATAAATGACACTGCCCGTCGCTGGCGCCGTGGCATTTAAGCCCCTTACCAGCGGCACACCCGAATCAAATAGTACCGATAGCGTCCGTGAAAATCGCGCCATCGAGCCCAGTTTGAGTATTCCTCCTAATAAAGGAATTTTAAAAGAAACTTTGTTAACCCAACGCTGAAACTCCCGATTGCGCTTTTTAAAGTAGAAAAAGACAACGACAACCAATACCAGTAAGACTGCCAGCATCCAGCCCCACTCAATCACTGCTTCCGAAAAGGCGACTACTGCTTTTGTCAAGGCAGGCAATTCCGCACCAAAATCGGCGAAAAAACTCTGAAAAACGGGAATAACTTTAACCAATAATATCAATGTCACAATGATTGCTGCAATCACAACCATCGTCGGGTACATCAACGCTTTTTTGACTTTCTTCTTAACTGCTTCCGATTTTTCTTTGTTTGTGGCAATCTTATTCATGGTTTCGTCCAAGACACCCGCCTCTTCGCCTGCGCTAACCAACGAAAGATATAAATCATCAAAGTACAACGGATGCTTTGATAATGCTTCGGAAAAGCTACTACCGCCTTCGACCTCATTCCGAATATCCTCTATCATCTCACGCAAACGAATCGGTTTCTCAATGCCTTCGGCAATCAAGGACAGCGATTTGGTCACCGACATTCCAGCCCTTAACATTGTCGACATCTGCCGCGAGAAACTCACGATATTCTTTGGTTTTATTCGCCCTTTGGACTCATACAGGGGCTTAGGCTTCTCAATAACCTTGGTTGCAATAACACCTTGTTTTTGTAAGAACGTTCTTACCAACTGTTCATTGGCGGCTGTAATCTCGCCTTTTTTGGTTTTCCCGTCTTTGCCTTTCCCGGCCCACTGGTATGTAGTGGTTTGTTTTTTTGCTGTTGTTGTTGCCATTCCTTTCTCCTTAGTCCACGGTTACTCTGAGAATTTCTTGAATACTGGTTATTCCTTTGCGGACTTTATCCAATCCAGATTGCCGCAAATCCCAAAACCCTTCTTTTGCACATTGCTCCGCAAGATCTATTGAACTTGCACCATTCATAATCATTTCAGACATCGCTGGGGTAATTTTAACGACTTGATAAACCCCTGCCCGCCCCGCATAACCTTGACCGCCACAACGGTCACAGCCCTTGGGTGCATAAATCTTGACTTCGTCGGCCTCATCTTCGCTAAAGCCTAATTGCACCAATTGTTGCTCCGTCCAGCTACGATCGCGCGTTTTACAATGCGAACATAAACGTCGCACCAACCGCTGCGCCATAATCAGCTCAACGGATGCAGCAATATTATACGCTGGCACCCCCATATTCCCTAATCGGGTAATCGTCTGCGGCACATCATTTGTGTGCAATGTAGATAAAACCATGTGCCCAGTTTGCGCGGCTTTGATTGCGATCTCCGCTGTCTCTAGGTCACGAATCTCACCGACCATGATAATATCTGGATCCTGTCGCAAAAATGCCCGTAGCGCCGATGCAAAGGTCATACCTTGCTTGGCGATAATATTGACCTGATTCACACCAGGCAACGTGATTTCAACTGGGTCTTCAGCGGTTGATATATTTACCGTTGGTTCATTGAGGATATTAAGTCCTGTATAGAGCGACACGGTTTTACCAGAGCCCGTTGGTCCTGTCACCAAAACTAGCCCTTGCGGCTTTTTAATGGCATCCAAATAGAGTGCCTTTTGCTGATCGGTAAAACCTAGCATCTCAATATTCAGCTTAGCGGCGCTACCGTCTAAAATCCGTAAAACGATTTTTTCGCCCCACAAGGTTGGCAGCGTGTTGACACGGAAATCGATGACTTTGCTTTCGCTAACGGGTAGTTTAATTCGGCCGTCTTGGGGCACGCGTTTCTCAGCGATATCCATCCCTGACATCACTTTTAAGCGTGCAGTAATACGATTTCTAATGTTGGCAGGTGGCGTAGAAATCTCTCTAAGCACACCATCTTTGCGAAAACGGACGCGATACGTGTGTTCATATGGCTCAAAATGCAAATCTGAAGCCCCTGTGCGTATCGCATCTAGTAGCATTTCTGATACGTACTTCACCACGGGGGCTTCTTCTTCCTCACCCCCGCCCATCAATAGTTTAGAGAGCTCTTCTAATTCTTTTTGTTTTTGCGCTTCGTCTTCGACTGCATCGTTAGCAAATAAATCATCAATATCCCCGCGACCCGCAAAGACATCTTCAATCATCTGCTCTAATTGCTCGACTCCGACAATCAGTGGCTCGGCTGCGCTGTAATTCGCCGAATATTTAAACGCATCTAAACCAATGCTATCAAACGGATCATAGGTCGCGACGAACAAGCGGCCAGAACGTTCAAAAACAGGCAGCATGGCGTATTTTCGCACCATTTTCTCATCGGCCTTTCTCATCAGCTCTTGTGATAATAGAATTTCGCGCAAATCAACCACAGGATAATTACTATACTGATGATTCCAAGCCAGCAGCTCCGAAGACCCAATGATATTTTCAGCGATCAATTGTCGCGGAAAACTGGTGCGCTTGCGCAAAGAACTCATTTGAATTTCTTGGATTTGCTCGGGGGTGGCTCGCTTTGCCTTGATAATCTGCGAAATAATTGCGTCGTACTGAGATTGCATGGTTACGCTACGTTGTCCTTAAAATATAAACATTGAGAGAGATAATAACCTTTATTATACGCATTTACGTCAAACTTAGGAAATTATTCAGCATTTGATGGCCTGACTCGGTCATAATTGATTCGGGATGAAATTGTACGCCATAAATCGGCTTGCTTTTGTGACAAAAGCTCATCACCTCTTCTAACTCACCGTGTTCGTCTAGCACATATCCTGTAACATCCAAGCACGCTGGCATCGATTGAGGCGCCACTACCAGCGAATGATAACGTGTCACACAAACAGGGGATTCAATCCCTTGGTAAAGCCCATCGCCGTTATGATAAACCTGCGAGACCTTACCATGCATAATATGCTTTGCATGCACAATATCGCCGCCAAACGCCTGCGCAATCGTTTGATGCCCTAGACATACACCCAATATTGGATACTCATCCGACAATTGTTGCACAATGGACAAACAAACACCTGCCTCATTTGGCGTGCGAGGCCCCGGGGAAAGCACTATCCAGCGCGGATCTAATGATCGAATTGCTTCAACCGTAATCTGATCATTTCGTGCAACAACGACTTCGCAGCCCAGTTCAGAAAAATACTGAACCAAGTTATACACGAATGAGTCGTAGTTATCTATCATTAATAACTTTGGTTGTGCCATTTTATCGATAATCGTTAAATAATAAAAGAAATTATAACAAAACAGGTGATTTCTGCTGATTTTTTTTGCATCATATACATTAATAATTCGTAATTAACATAAAAAACATGAAAACATGCCGTCCATTTATCGACTATTTTAGACAAGCTGCACCCTATATTCACCAGCATCGGAACAAAACCTTTGTGTTTTGCTTGCAAGATGATGGTGCGTTAGATCAGTTTTTGCAGCCTATTTTGCATGACATCGCTATCTTGCATTCTTTGCGAATTCGTGTCGTCATTGTTTTTGGCGCAAGGCATCGTATTAATACTGAGCTAAACCACGGTGTTTTTCATAATAACTGTCGCATTACTTCGCCCGAAGCGATGCGAAAAATCCAAGAAATCATCGGTGCGCGCCAAATTCAGATTAGCGCAACGCTGTCGATGGGACTGGCAAACTCGCCGATGCAAGGCGCGTCCATCCAGACAAGCACTGGCAACTTTGTCATCGCCAAACCAATCGGCATTGTTGATGGCGTTGATTTTGGCTTAACGGGGACCATTCGCAAAATACGGGAGACGCCGATCACACAAAAATTAGACCAAGGTGAAATCGTCATTATTCCACCTATCGGCTACTCGACAACCGGTGAAGTTTTTAACTTGACCACAGAGATGGTTGCCAGCGCGGTCTCTGAAACCCTAAATGCCGACAAACTACTCTTTTTTAATGACAGTTACAAAACGCTACTGCCGCAAATCAATCACCAACATGCCATTACGCCGCACGTTGCCAAGCAACTTACACCCCCCGATCAAACGCTAGCCGAAATCATTCACGCCGCCGTCAGCGCCTGCGAAAAAACCGTCAATCGCGCACATATCATCCCAAAAGACATCGATGGCGCTATTTTGGCAGAGCTTTTTACTCGTGACGGCGCAGGACTGATGATTACTAACGATGCCTACGACCGCATTGAACAAGCAACCATTCATGATATTTCGAGTTTACTCGCGCTTATCCAACCGCTAGAGGAGCAAGGCATTCTCGTCAGACGCTCACGTGAATTATTAGAAACGGAGCTAAGCACCTTTAGCCTACTCAAACGCGATAACTCGGTCATTGGCTGCGCCTCGCTAAAGCCTTTTCCTGAGGAAAATGTCGCCGAGCTAGGCTGCCTTGCCATTAGCCCCGACTATCAAAAACAAGGACTTGCGGACAAGCTACTAACCCATATTGAAAAAAAAGCCAAAGACCAGCGTTTTTCTCACCTGTTTTGCCTAACGACCCATACCTCGCATTGGTTTTTGGAGCGCGGCTTTGAGCCTACTGAGTTATCAGCACTGCCTGCACAAAAAAAGGCTTTTTACAATTATAGTCGGCAATCAAAGCCTTATATTAAAGCCCTGAATTAACGCGCAGCATTAAGGCGCTAACTTAGCCTTAGCTTAACCTTAACTTAGGGCTAAGCTAGATTACTATAATCAATTCAATAAATTGAGTTAATTAAATTTTTCAGGTCGCATGTAGGGGAATAATAACACATCACGAATTGACGCGGCATCGGTTAATAGCATCACGAGACGGTCAATACCAATACCCTCGCCCGCGGTTGGCGGCATCCCGTATTCCAACGCCCTGATATAATCGTGATCAAACTGCATGGCTTCATCATCACCTGCGGCTTTGGCTTGGACTTGTTCGGCAAACCGTGCAGCCTGATCCTCGGCATCGTTTAACTCAGAAAACCCATTGGCAATTTCTCGGCCCGCGATAAATAACTCAAACCGATCGGTCACCGAAGGATTGTCATCATTCCGCCGTGAAAGCGGTGATACTTCATCGGGGTAGTCTAAAATATACGTGGGCTGAATGAGCAAATGCTCGACCGTTTCTTCGAATAAAAACGTTTGCAGTTTAGCTAGGCTTTGATTGGCAGGCATAGAAACGCCCAACTTTTTACCCAACGACTCAATGGCGTCAACACTAGATACATCTGCCGCGACGACCCCATCATGATATTGACAAATGGCATCACACATTGTCAGACGAGCAAATGGCTGACCAAAGTCAATGATTTGCCCTTGGTAAGTTACCTGCAACTGGCCATTTACCGCCAATACGACTTCTCGCAACAGCGTCTCAGTCAACGCCATCAAATCCTGGTAATCGGCATAGGCTTGATAAAACTCTAACATGGTAAATTCGGGGTTGTGTCGCGTTGACACCCCTTCATTTCTAAAGTTACGATTGATTTCAAAGACCCGCTCAAACCCACCAACCACTAAGCGTTTTAAATAAAGCTCAGGGGCTACACGCAAAAATAAATCAATATCTAGCGCATTATGGTGCGTCGTAAAGGGTTTTGCCGTCGCGCCACCCATAATCGTATGCATCATCGGCGTTTCGACCTCTAGATAGCCCTGCGATTCAAAAAACTGGCGAATTAGACTGACGACTTTGGAGCGCGTACGAAAAATATCCCGCGACTGCCCGTTCATAATCAAATCCACATAGCGCATACGGTAACGCTGCTCTTGATCGGATAGTCCATGGAATTTTTCAGGCAATGGCCGCAGTGATTTGGTCAGTAACTGAATATCACTTACCTGAATCGTAAGCTCACCTGTTCGCGTTGTAAATAGGGTGCCTTTGGCACCAACAATATCGCCAACATCCCAGGTTTTAAAGTCTGTATATTCGCCTTCTGGCAACGCATCTCGCTGGACATAGCATTGTATGCGCCCTGTTGCGTCTTGAATTTGGATAAAACTGGCTTTGCCCATGATGCGTTTTGCCATGACGCGACCTGCCACGGCAACATTTGCCGCTGCTTGCGTTGATTCATCAGCGCCCGCAAAAGTTTCATGCAAATTCGCCGCATGGTGTGTGGGTTTAAACTGATTCGGAAACGCAATCCCTTTCTCACGAAGGGCCGCGAGTTTTTTGCGGCGCTCAGCGATTAATTGATTTTCTGTTTTTTCTTGGGGTTCTGTTTGTCCGGGGTTATTATCAGTCATTACACACCTTGTTTTAAACTTGCTTCGATAAATGGATCCAAATCGCCGTCTAATACGGCCTGTGTATTGCCCGTCTCTACCTGTGTCCGTAAATCCTTAATACGACCAGAGTCCAAGACATAAGAACGAATTTGGCTGCCCCAACCAATATCCGACTTGGTTGCCTCGAGGGCCTGTGATTCTGCTTGGCGCTTGAGCATTTCCAGCTCATACAATTTTGCCTTTAGTTGCTTCATCGCCGTGTCTTTATTTTGATGCTGCGAACGGCCGTTTTGACACTGTACGACGGTATTGGTCGGCAAGTGCGTGATACGAACGGCTGATTCGGTTTTATTCACGTGTTGTCCGCCAGCACCTGAGGCACGATACACATCAACGCGCAAATCGGATGGGTCAATTTCAATTTCAAAACTGTCATCGATTTCTGGCGATACAAATACCGATGCAAACGATGTATGTCGGCGCGCACCCGAATCAAACGGCGATTTTCGCACCAACCGATGCACGCCTGTCTCGGTTCGTAGCCAGCCATAGGCATATTCACCTTGGACATGAATGGTCGCCGATTTGATACCAGCGACTTCACCGACGGACTCTTCGATAACCTCTACTTGAAATCCTTTTTGCTCTGCCCAACGCAAGTACATTCGCAGTATCATACTAGCCCAATCTTGGGCCTCTGTGCCACCCGAACCCGACTGGATGTCAAGGTAAGCATTATTGGCATCGGCTTTGCCTGAGAACATACGGCGAAATTCTAGCTGTGCCAATTGCTTTAGCGCGGTGTCAATATCAGCGGTAATGTCATCAACCGTGTCTGTGTCTGCTTCTTCCTGTGCAATTTCTAACATGCCTTCTGAATCAAGCAGCGTGGTACGAATCGTATCTAGCGTGTTGATGTTTTTTTCTAGTGCGGTTTTTTCTTGGTTTAACTGCGCTGCGGTGTCGGGATTGTCCCAGACCGCAGGCTCAGATAGCTCACGCAGGACTTCTTCGAGGCGTTCAACCATCGCTTCATACGCCATGTAGTCACGCATGGCCAATTCGCGGGCACAGCCGTCTTTAATTTGCTCGAATAAGTGCGCTAACTCCATAACTGACTGATGATTGCATCGTGAAAATTCAAAAGGACGTGCATTGTAGCAAACTTTCGCAAAAGGTTGAACGTTTATTGTGCATCTGTCAGCCCAAAGGGTTAATGTCCGCTTTATTCCCAAGCAGAAATGTCCGCTTTTGGGTATTGAAAATGACACAGAGGAACCTTATGAGTGTTCCTTATGAGTGACAAAGAATTAAGTCGTATATCCGTAATTGCGTGGTGTCCCTAAGTGGTCGTTTTGGTAATAGCTGTAGCTTAAGCTATCCCCCGCTTTGTCGATTTTGACCAATGGATTGGTGGTGTAGGGGCTGTTTGGCTCGTACAAATAGCCCTGAATAAACTCACCCCGCTCGTCAAACTCAGCCGTCAGTCCGTTGTGCGTGTAGAAGTAATACGTGGTCTGGCTATCGTTGCTTTTTTGCACGGTTTTCTTAACACGGCGGTTTTCTAAGTCATAAGTATTTTGCTGGACGAATTGTTGCCCTTCTTGCCCACCGCGAGTAACGCTCACCAGGCGCTGACGCACGTCATACGCATAATCGGTGGTGAGATTGCTGGCGGTCTCGACCAACTGGCTGGTATTGCCGTTGGTGTCGTATTGGAAATTGTTAAGCGGTGTGTTAATCAGCTGATCACGCGCGTTGTATTGCCACTGCCCCGTCCCCGCTAACAAATCACTCAAGCGATTACCCACCTTGTCATACGAATACGTCTCGTTATCCAAAGTCGGATGATTGGCTTGAATCAAGCGATACGCCGCATCATAGCTATAATCATACACGCCATGCTCGGTGGTTTTTTTGAGGATATTCCCCACCTTGTCATGATAGGCTCTACTCGGAATCTGACCCACTATTCGTACTATCTGTGCCACCGTAGTCATTATTTCCATATGAAAGCGCCGAACTTGGCTCAGCACCATTTAAATAATTCAACTTTACATCAAGATAAATTTCATCATAGTTGGCTTGTTGCACCTCCTCTTCGAAGTATTTCTTTATCTCCACTTCATCGCCAAAGCAAACCAATGCATGATATTTAGCCAAATAAGATAATTTGCATGCATCAATTGTTTTAGTGATTTGGGCATAAGTGTAGGATGATTGACGACCATAACGACGCACCAGATGATAAGAAAGTTTGCGAATACAGGTCTTAATAAGTTTTTTATTATAACACCTACGTAACCAGCTAAACATATCAAACCTCATCAACTAATTAGCGAAATGATTAACGAAATGTAACTCGGCATAATCGTTATCGACATCCAACTCATAAGTCACCTCATAATTAATCTCTTTTTCTGATAAATTTTGAGAATGGACGAAAAGCAGCATTGAGGCAGTATAACCAACTACAGCATTACCAGGAATAACAGTAAACATACTTTTAAACATCATTTTTTTATAATCAGTATGAGACCTCATTAATGGAAAGATATGTTTGCATAATTTTAGGATATACTGCCGTTGATTGAAAACCACAGTGACCGAATCTCCCGCTAAAAGGCATCGAAATATATGACGAATCGGTTCTATTGATTTCCAAGTCATTTGATATGTGATTTTTTCCATAACGATAATAAACTATTCAATCGCGTTACATACTGTAATTACGCAACCAGCTAAAATCGCACCACAGCCACCAAAACATATCGCAGCTGTCCATGGCGTCTTTGTCCATGGTGATGTGATGCAAAATACAGTACACAGTTTGAATGATGACCAACAAAACTTCCCTCTATTTTTTCCTTTTGGTGATCCGCCAGGTGGAGTGGGTTGTGTGCCAGGAGGTTCAATGGTTTCTATCCCACCTGGAATGCTAGGCTTTTTCTTTTTTAGCCCATCTTCGTCCACAAACACCAACGGGTTTTGGCGCGCATACCCATACGTATTAATGCCACCTGCTAATCCAATCGGGTCGGTTTGCAAGTAGCGACCTAGGTTAGGATTATAATCCCTGTGGTAGTTTTGGTAAAGGTTAATTTCTTCGTCATGTATCTGCCCTGCATCACGTTCGAATAACTTGACCGCTAATTGTGTTTCTAGTGCGGCAATCCGCGAGGAAATCGCGGGCTGGGTGGTATAGAGCTTTTCTGCCGTTTTATGAAAGTTTTTCAAGGCGGCTAGCCAAACAAACGCTTCTAATTGTTTTATAGTAAAATTCAATGACATCGCAATACTATAGCATTTTTCATGAGCCAGACTGCGAAATTAACGTCCATATCGGTCCAAAAGCGCATCTGCGTTCGTCTTTTCTGACCGCGTTCGTCTTGTCTGACTGCCTGTACCTGCCAGGTTATCCCATCGATTAGATAAAAAATACCAAACGAGTTAGCGATGAATCATGCGTTTGACCAGATGTGTCTTTGACCAAAACGATAAAAAAACAACCGCGACTACATGCGTGGCAATCAAATAAGGTAGTATCTCCGCCAAGGTCTTGTGCCAACCCATCAACGCATAGGCCCAATCATAATCATAGCCGTACTCATAACCCAGATAGCCTGTCGCAACCGTCAACAACAACACGACCCACAATAACCAAATCATCCAACCACCAAGCGGTGTATAACGTGAATGGATTTTTTCTCGGTTTTTAATGGCGCGAAAATCTTGCCAAATAATACGCGGATTGATGGTCAATTTTGGCCCACCCAAAATACCAATCAGCACAATCCGTAGTAGCACGGCAAACCCGATAATAAAACCGACATTTTCGTGCAGCTTGCTCTCTGGCTGGCTGATCCACAAATTAACAACGACCCCGATAGCAACCAGCCAATGAATTAACTTCGCCAACAAAGGAAAATTGATATCATGAGCCGCTATATTTTGCTGGCGTGACGCCATTTTTTTAAATAAATTCATCGCACTCAGGTGCAGGCACAAAAGGACATAAAAGGGCAAAAACGAGGCATAACCGCCGTCTCAAAGGTGATGCTTAATCGATGCTTAATCGATACTTAATCTACCGAAAAGTACTCATGCGAGTTGTCCTTCATATCACGGACTTTTTTAAAGATATCACCGCCGTCCACACGGTCACTCATACCGACTTCGACTTTGATTGCTTCAATATTATCAATGAATTTTTGCAACCCGTTTTCGTAGTCTGCTTGGCTTTTATCGCTTAGACCGTCACGTATGACATACGCCTCAAATCCTTTAGCATCTTCTGCGGCTGTTTGCATTTGCGTTAGCGCCGAAAGAATCTCATCCTTATCATCTGTTTTGCGGATGACACGTAGCGCTTTGCCCATTTGTTTCATTTGTTTTGCAATGTCTTCATTGACCTCATGATTTTCATGTGCCATCGCCACAGAACTTAGCATAAACAACAACATAAATAAGGTGGCGACAATTTGCTTCAAATAAGTCGTCATTAGTTGCATTTTTTTCTCCTCTCTTTCATTTAAATGGACGCCACCCATTATAAAAACTATCCACACTAAAGCCATCACAATTTAATTAATTATCGGCTCCGTCTATTGGGCAGCTATTGGGCAGCTATTGGGCAGCTATTGGGCAGCTATTGGGCAGCTATTGGTCAATCAACTAACAGGCGATTCAACAATCAATAAAATTAACAGGCACCTCAATCACATTAACGGCCAACCCGCCGCGCGCGGTTTCTTTGTACTTATCCATCATGTCTTTGCCCGTGTCTTTCATGGTTTTAATGACCTTATCCAGTGACACAAAATGCGTCCCGTCACCACGACGGGCAATGCGCGATGCGTTAATGGCCTTGACTGCACCCATGGCGTTGCGTTCAATGCAAGGCACTTGCACTAATCCACCGACGGGATCACAGGTCAATCCCAGATTATGCTCGATACCGATTTCTGCGGCATTGGTGCACTGTGATGGTGTGCCATGAAACGCCTCGGTTAGGCCAGCCGCCGCCATTGCACAGGCCGAACCAACCTCACCCTGACAACCGACTTCAGCCCCTGAAATTGAGGCGTTTTGTTTGATGATAATGCCAATAGCGGCTGCCGTTAACAAAAAATTATAAATCTCTTTTTGATTAAAGGTAACCGCAAAATCACGATAATAATGCAACGTTGCAGGAATAATTCCCGCCGCACCATTCGTCGGCGCCGTCACCACACGGCCACCTGCTGCGTTTTCTTCGTTAACCGCCAAGGCATATAAATTTACCCAATCCATTTCGTACAAAGCGATACGCTCACTGACATCGACCAATTCGTCTTTTTCTTTTTGCAATTGACGATACAGTGCGGCAGCGCGACGTTTGACCTTCATGCCACCGGGTAAAATGCCGTCTTTTTGGCAACCACGTTTAACGCAGTCTTGCATCGCTTGCCATATGGCATCTAATTTTTCGTAAATAATGACCTCATCATGGTACGTTTTTTCATTCTCAAGCACGACTTCACAGATACGCTTGCCTGTTTTTTCGCACTGCGCCAGCAGCTCTTCGCCCGTATTAAAGGGGTAAGGCACATCGACATGCTGCGCCACAAACAAATCACTTTGTCGGCTGGCGTCATCGTCATTGATTACAAATCCGCCACCTACCGAATAATAAATCCCATCGCACAAAACTTGCCCATCGCTGTCATAGGCGTGCAAACTCATGGCGTTGGGGTGATACGGCAGGAATTTCTTTTTATGCAAAATTAAGTCGTGCTCAATATCAAAATCAATGGCGTGCTGGGCGTTTAACAATAACTGTTTTTGGGTTCTAATCGCGTCAATTCTTGCCTCGACTAATTCTGTGTCGGTCGTTTCGGGCAGCTCACCCAAAAGCCCCAGCATGACAGCTTTGTCACTACCGTGCCCCTTTCCCGTTGCACCTAATGAGCCAAATAACTCGCATTTGATGCGAGCGGTTTTTTCAAGCGCTTGAGTTTGTTTTAGTTTGTCTAAAAATAGGTTAGTCGCTTTCATAGGACCGACCGTGTGAGAGCTAGATGGGCCTATCCCTATTTTGTACATTTCAAAAATACTAATCATTATTTATGCCTTTTCATTGCCTGTTAACTGTTATAATCATGATAAAATCTCGCTAATCATAAAAAAACTATACCCTGAAAACAATACAAATCACACCACCTTAAATGAAATCGCAAAAAAGTGTCGAATTATGATTGAAAAATACGTCAATAAACAACCAACGCTAGCGCCACAGAGCTGGGTTCATCAAAGCGCCGTCGTCATCGGTGACGTCACCTTGGGCGAGTCAGTTTCTGTCTGGCCCAACGCTGTTATTCGCGGCGATGTGAATGCAATCACCATTGGCAAACACTCCAATGTGCAAGACGGTGCTGTCATTCATGCCACGCACGTCAGTGACTTTAACTCCGAGGGCTACCCAACTCGCGTTGGCGATGCGGTGACCATTGGCCATAATGCGATTTTGCATGGCTGCACGATTGGCAATCACGTCCTTATCGGTATGGGCGCGACCATATTGGACGGCAGCGTTATTCCTGATCAAGTTATCATCGGCGCCATGGCACTGGTGCCGATGCACAAAACCCTAGAAAGCGGTTACCTTTATCTCGGCTCACCCGCCAAAGCCGTTAGAAAATTGACTGAAAAAGAAAAAACCTTTCTCCGCTACTCGGCAAAACACTACATTAAGCTAAAAAATAATTATCAGTAACGTATCTGCAGTACGTCCACCACGCACCCTCAATGACTCAGTAGCAGAGCAAGGGCACATATGCCTTTTGGGTATACTTTATGGCGTTTTGCTTTTGCAATGCCAGCGCGTTGCTTTATACTAAAACTAACGTGGGCTATCAAACACACAGAATACGATGACAATCAAACAACTGCGCTATATTGTCGCAGTCACTGAAAACCAATTCAACATCTCTTATACCGCTGAGAAACTCTTTACTTCTCAGCCCGGTATTAGCAAACAAATCAAGCTGTTTGAAGAGAGCTTAGGGTGTAAAATATTCACCCGAAATGGTAAAGCCTTAGTCGGTCTAACGCCACTAGGCAATGATATTGTTGAACAAGCAAGAATCATCCTAGCCGAAATCGACAACCTCGTTGTCATCACAAAAGCCAACCACAGCGAAAAAAACACCACGCTCACCATCGCCACCACGCAAACCCAATCGGGTTATGTCCTGCCAGGGGTGCTCAAGCAATTTCATCAGCAATACCCCAACATCAAGTTAATTATCGAAAATGGCACAATGGACCAGTTAATTGAGATCGCCAAGCACCGTCGTGCTGATTGTATTATCCTATCAGGAACCAACGATACCTTAAAGCGAGAATGGCTGCCCAACATGTTGGTCATTCCTTGTTTTCAGTGGAGCTTTAGCGCAATTTGCCCGCCAAACCACCCGCTCGCCAAAATGACCACGCCTACCATTGACTATATTGCCGCCAATCCTATCATCACCTATGTGGCGTCGGCTTTACGCACGAGTACGCTAGATACCTTCCCTAACATTATCGCCACATCAAACGACCCACAAGTCATCAAGCAATACGTCAGAAATGGCATGGGTGTCGGTATTATTGCCAGCATGGCTTACGACAAACGTATCGACAGTGAGTTAGTTGAAATTCCATTGCAAGGCATCTTGCCCAAATGCACGACGATGATTGCCGTTGAACGCGCCAATATACTTCGACCGCATGTACACCGATTTATTAAGCTATTTGCACCGCACATCACCAGCGAAGACTTCGAAAGCGCCAATCACCAACAAGACATTGATCCAGTCGAGTCCCCCTTACCCGATCAAAGTAGTCATTGGTTTATTTGACACATCAACTACTCGCGTCACTTGTGGCACACTGGCGTTAAATTTGGCGTTACTAATTCGCACCAAACCACGCGTTAAATGACGCCTCAAACTAGGCTTCAACGAGGCTTACCCCCTGTGACTTAGCCGCGCACTCCACTGGAGTGCTTCATCAAGTGTACCGCAACGATAAACATCACAACCGACAAGACCAAAAGCACCCCAATCGTTGTATAAAATGAAACGTCCGAAAAGCCCAGCATCGCATAGCGAAAGCCATTAATCACATACAGCAACGGGTTAAACTTGGCGACGGTTTGCCATGACTCGCTTAGCATAGACACCGAATAAAAAATACCACCCAAGTAAGTCAGCGGCCCCAATACAAACGTTGGAATAATCGACACATCATCAAACGATTTCGCATAAAGTCCATTCAGAAACCCAGCAAATGAAAATACAATCGCCGTCAATACCGCCACCAAAATCGTCAGCACCCCATGTACCACCGAGATATGCGTAAAGAACAACGCAACGACTGCGACAATCAACCCCACAACCAAACCACGCAACACACCGCCTGTCACATAACCGAGCACAATCAGGCTGTCAGGCATAGGTGAGACCAATTGTTCCTCAATATTATTGTGAAACTTTGTGCCAAAAAATGACGACGACACATTGGCATACGCATTCATAATGACCGCCATCATGATTAACCCAGGCGCAATGTACTCAATATAACTCACGCCATCCACTTGCCCAACGCGATCACCAATCAATTTTCCAAAAATCAAAAAATAAAGACTGGTCGTAATCACCGGTGGAATCAACGTCTGCCCCCAAATTCGAATAAATCGTCGAATTTCTCGGCGTGTCAAGGTCGCATAGGCAACCCAGTTGGTTTGCATTCGACGTTTATTCATGGCTTGCCTCCGCCAACTAAGCGCAAAAACAACTCCTCTAAACGGTTTGTTTTATTACGCATATTCTTAACATTGATATTTGCGTGGTGCAGTTGGCTAAATAAATCGGTAAGCCCTTGTTGCCGCGTCAGCTCGACTTCCAGTGTCGTTTCATCGCGCACCAGATAACGATAATTAGCAAGCTCAAGCGTTGTTGGCAATGGGTTTTCCACCGTTAGCACTACACTTTCACTGTCCAACTGGCTAAGTAAAGACTTCATATTCGTTTGTGTAATAACTTGACCCGCATCAATAATCGCGACGTTTTTACACAGCTGCTCGGCTTCTTCTAAATAATGCGTGGTTAGAATAATCGTCACTCCTTTTTTTTCATTAATTTCGCTAATAAAATCCCACATAGCGCGGCGAATTTTCAAGTCAACACCCGCGGTTGGTTCGTCCAAAATCAGCAGCTTGGGCTCATGCACCATTGCTCGTGCAATCATTAATCGTCGTTTCATGCCGCCTGACAACTGTTTCGCAGGACTGTGACGCCTGTCCCATAAACTCAAGCGATTGAGGTAATATTCAATTTTATCGCGGGCTTGGCGTCTCGTTAAACCATAAAACCCTGCTTGATTATAGAGAATGTCTTCGACTTTCTCAAAAATATTAAAATTAAACTCCTGTGGTACGACACCAATACACTGCTGCGCATCGGGCAGCGCTGTATCAATATCATGCCCAAAAACGCTGACTTGCCCTGCTGTTTTATTAATCAGTGAGGTAATAATGCCAATCGTGGTTGATTTGCCCGCGCCATTTGGCCCCAACAAAGCAAAAAAATCGCCCTGCTCAACGCGCAAATCAATACCTTTTAACGCCACAAAGCCATTGGCATAGGTTTTGTGTAGCCCCTTAACGTGTAACGCGTCTGTCATATATCACTCGATGTTTGATAACCTTGAAATAAATTAACGTTTAAGTCAACTGCTCGTCAGCACCATTCATTAACGCCATCACCGCCGCCTCAATGCGATCCAACCCCGCCTGCAATGTCGCGCGGTCAGTCGCCAGGTTAAGGCGAATAAACGATGGCACACCAAACGCCTCACCATTAGAGACCGCCACTTTATAATGCAGCAGATAATGATAAGCATCCTTGATAGGCTGCGATGCCAATAACGCATTTAACTTACTCGCATCTACCCACGCCAAATACGTCGCCTCTAGCGCATTCATCGACAGTAACGGCATGGCATTAATGCGTGCATAACAATAGTGTGCATTCTCACGCAAATGTGTCAGCTGTGCTTGATGCCAGTCGTCACCATATTCGTAGGCGGCTTCGGTCGCGATTAACCCCAAAATATTCACCCCACCAACCAGACCCTTGACTTGGGATACAAACGCCGTGCGAATATCAGGGTTTTCGATAATTGCAAACGCACAATTTAGCCCTGCAATGTTAAAGGTTTTACTCGCCGCCATCAACGTAATTGTGCGCTGTGAAACCGCAGGCGATAAACTCGCAATCGGGCGATAAACTGCCTCAGTATCCAGCACAAAATCGGCATGAATGTCGTCCGAGCAAATCAACAAGTCATTCGCCTCGGCAATCGCCGCAAAATTCGCCAATTCATCGGCATGATAGACCGTGCCGACAGGATTGTGTGGGTTGCAAATCATCAGCATGCGCGTTTGTGCAGTGAGCGTTGCTTTGAGTGCCTCAAAATCAGGGGTATAGCGCCATTTTTGGTTTTTCGTCTGTTGATTTAACATCGGATAAAACTGCATCCCTTGGCCAAGTAGCGGTGCGCCATTAATCAAATGCGGGTAAACGGGTTTGGCGGTAATCGCTTGGCTGCCTGGCTCACCCATAATCGCGCGCGCAATATTAAGCCCGCCAACCACCCCTGGGATAAAGCAAATCCACTCAGGCTTAATCTGCCAGTGGTATTTCTGGGCTGCACGCTCGACAATTAATTTTTTTAATTTTTCGGACGTTTTGCCATAGCCTAGCACTGGATGCTGTAACCGCTGTTGCAAGGCTGCCGTAATTTCAGGCGCCACAGCATAGTCACTATCGGCAACCCACATCGGTATGGTGTCGCTAGGGTACTGATTCCATTTTTCGCTTTCACTCGCCTGACGTGCGTTTGGTAATGCGGTAAAATCATAGGGTAATGCGTTCATTATTATTCCTCTGGCTATGCTTCAATCTATTACTTTGAGCGGCTTCGAGCGACTTTCAGCGCTTTGCATGCGTGGCGCGCTGGCTTTATATTTACCAACAAGGATAAACCCAGCACTGCCAATTGGCAATAGAAAACTCGGCCATTTTAAAATCACTGCCTGCGGCGGCGTTACGCTTTGTAAAGTGGCGCATTGTCGGCGCATCGTCAGCGCATTGTCACGTCAGCTCAGAAGCGCCGGCACGTTTTGCAACGGTTTTTGCTTGCGTTTTATGGTGTTGATTGCTTGGCCATTGCCGCTGAAAAATATCGCCACAAGATCAAGCCAATCATCATAGGGATAAAAAACTCTGTCGTCTCTTCTGTCAACTCAATCAACTGCGCGGTTTGCTGCGAGACGATGACGCCGATATCTGCTAAATTTCTAGTGAGCCCATCCAATATCTTGCTAAAGACCAACAGCCCAACAACAAATAACCCGCCCAATGCCATAAATTCACCTTGTTTAACGGCTGAGTAAAACGTACTCATATGATGTTTGATGATAGCAACCAAACAAAAAATCAACAACCCAATCACCAATAAACCAATCAACTTCTCAAGCATAGGCACGCTAGCATTGACATACAACTTACTCGACAAGATACCTGCGCTGGTAAATTGTTTATCAAAATCCAATTCTCGCAAAGCAAAAAAAACCATCAACAATAACCAATAATGATAGCGCTTGATATACGCCCATCGTCCTTTGACGAACATCAGCAAGACACACACAAAATAACCACTGGCTGACAGTGTTTCGATGATACCATTTTCACCAATCCAACCCGCCTCCTGGTGCAGCCCTAGCACCATTGAAATGACGATCAGCAACACCAACAATAATGTCACAACGCCTATCACAGACCCGATACTCGGATTACCTACCACCTGTCTTAAGTCACTCGTATTTACTGTCATTTAGTCTCTCAATAGCTTCATGTTCATATTCATATTCATATCCATCTTCACATCTATTTATATTTATATCATTAAAAACGATTTAACGCCGTGTCGAATCTGTCCTTCACTACCGTTATTTCGAAATAACCAGCCGAAATAGAAAAGAAAAAACACCCTAATCATAAACTAGATTTAATGCGAAACCGTATTGATTTTACCTAGTATAGCACCCATAATATAGCCCATCCTACTTTATCAATCAATCCAATGAAAGCTCGCTGGCAATATTTGCAATCTCGATTAGCCCATATCAAGGAAAAGAAACTATTTGAGCTATTTGTTGCTGTCGTCATTATCGCATCCGCCTTACTCATCGGTGCCAAGACTTACGATGGCATTGACCGATTCTCACCCGTATTATATTGGCTGGATATTAGCATCACGGCATTTTTTTTATTAGAAATTAGCATTAGGCTTGCGGCTGAAAAACGCCTACTCGATTTTTTCAAAAGCGGATGGAATTTATTTGACTTTGTCATTGTGACTGCCAGCTTAATCCCGATTGACGAATCAGAACTCGTTTTAGTCGCACGGTTGCTCAGAATTTTACGGGTGTTACGTCTTATTTCTCTCATTCCAGAGCTGCGTATTCTATTAAGCGCACTTATCAAGTCAATACCACGCATGGGATATGTCGCATTAGTGATGTTTATCATATTTTATATTTACGGCGCTATTGGGAGTTTTTTATTCGCTGATGTTGATGAAAAGCTGTGGGGAAATATTGCCATCGCTATGCTCACTTTGTTTCAAGTTGCCACCTTTGAAAGTTGGGCAACGGCTGTGCTCTACCCGACGATGGAACACCACCCCTACAGTTGGGTGTATTTTTTGAGCTTTATTTTTTTCAATGCGTTTATTTTTCTTAATATGATGATTGGCATTGTACTCGATGTCATGCAAAAAGAAAGCCAAGCCATCCAATTAGAGACAGGCACAGGAGAAGCAGCCGAAATTCACCATACTTATGAACAAATCGTCGCATTAAGCGACCAAATAAACCGTATTGAAGCCAAACTAGACAGATTCAACCGCTAACGAGTCACATTATACACCCTGCGTCAAAAGCTAAGAAAACAGCGGAATTATTGCCAAAAATTGATTTGATTATCCTCAACAAGCAACGCATCTGCCTGTGAAACATCCGTTTTGAACATCAGTACTTCGCTGAGATTTCCTTGGTAACGCTGGCTATTTCCTGGCCAATTCCAGCCTAGCCAAAACGCACCGCCCGTTTTTGCGGTCGATGCGGCAGCAGCATTATTTAACGCTGTCGGCGCACTACTGACCCTTGCCGTTTTATAGCCAGTGCCTCGAATAAAGGTATAGCTGTTATATTGATTAAGGTTGGTACTATTTAAAAACGAGCGATTCACTGCACAACACGATTCTGCTGAATCAAAATAGACGCGCCCATCATTCCAATTAATATGAAATGTCCAACGCCAATCATCAGGAAACCGTGCGCCAAAGCTAAACTGCGGTGCATTGCTTGTTGGCCTTGTCCACAAAATAAAGCTACCACGAATACCGCCGCCCAATATATTTTGCACACCTTGATTAATCTCCAACCAGCTATTTCCATTGAATAAAATAGAGGGTTTGTCGTTACCAGTACCTGCACTATTAAACACCAGCCGCGGCTGACGGTTATTGACGGCTTGAACCGCATTGAATCCAGTGTTGCCATTTTGATCATACCACGTTCTCACAAACAGATTACTCGCGCCAGCAAAGCCAGATAACGTTGTGGTCGAGCCATCACTAACCAACGTGACTTCGCTGTTTGCTGTCACCAGTCCTTGCTCATCATCAAACGCCACATCAGCTAAGGCATTATCACTGCTGCGGCGAAGGCGCAGTGCAAACCCAGTGTAATCCGCACCAATTCGACGCAAACTAAGCCCAAAAGAAGGCTCAATATGACTAATTTCATCCAAAGGACCTTTTTGCACATGATAGCGATGCACGGGCAATACACCTTGCGAACCCGCAAAAAACGGGAACAGAACCAGCAAAAAAATCAGTTGACGTATCATTCGTTCAAAACACTTAGTTATTTTGCCACATCGCCAGAAATAATGGCTTCGCCTGTGCTGGCAATCTCAACGCCAGCCTTTGAGTAACGCCGCGCTGTTCTAAACGCATTATACGCATTGCGAACGGTTGCACCACCGACAAATTCAACGCGACCAGTACCCAACTGGGTAATACTCACCTGAAAACCTGGCGGTAAACCCGCTGGTATGGTGCAGGTCACATTTGCCGCAGTATTAAATTCGATAATTTTATTATTATCCGCCAAGGTTAGTGTATAGCTGGCAGTTTTGGTTTCAACGCTAGTCAATCCAGACTCACTCAATGCAATCCAATTCACACCATCAAAAATATACAGTGTTGCGTCAGTAGTATTAAACGCCAAACTTCCAGCAAAGGGAGTCGCTATACTATTCATTTGCGGATTTGAAACATTGTGCACCTGCACTAATTCTTCTGCCACAGGGGCTTGTGCATGGACTGCAGCAGGAAAAAGCAGTAAAACTAGTATTAATCGTAATTTCATATTGTTTTTATTTAAGTCGAATAATCTTTAATCGATGCTGACCTGCACCTGTTCGCGGGCTGATATTGTCTTGATTGGTATTTGCACGATGCTCAACCCTTACCGTTTGACCTGCGTTTAATTGCACAATAGTATTCCCCGTATTGGTGGCATAGGCTCTATTTCCATTGCCATTTCCGTTGGTCCAGCTGCCATTTGCACTCTCCATTTCTACAGCACTATTAATCATAATGCGATTAAATACCGTATGGTTCCGATAGTTCGTATAGCCATACTGATTATTATACATAATTTGATACATCCCACTATCTGGCGTCGTAAACACCCCATTCCCTATATTATAAGACGTCCCTGAATTAATTGCGACACTATTGTATATTACTGTTTGATAATTTTGATTCATATTGTAGTCACTCGTTCTGCTTGCATCGACGAGTATCTGTGGGAATACTGCTGCACCGCCAATTAGCGCTGTCGGCTCCCATTGCGAGTTAGCCCCATTGTATACCAGCGCTTGCCCATCACTCGGCGCAGTCGCCGAAACATCGACATTTTGTATTTTCGCAACGCCTGTATTTGCCAACGTCCCCGTCACATCCCCCGTTATGTTTAAGGCGGATAAGTCGACTTTTTTTGTTGCTTGACCATCGTTTTCCAGTGATAAATCGAGATTTTTTCCATCGCCATTCAATGAATAAACGTCAATAATTTGGTTATCGCTAATGGTAAACGTCGTCTGCGCGCCATCTTCGGCGGTATAAGTATACGATCCGTTATTATTATCAACCAACGACGTAATAATATCATTGTTCGAAGCATTCCAATTCGCCCCATCAAATACATAAAGCGTATCATTGTCGCTATTATAAACCAACGCACCTTTGACGGGTGAGAACGCGTTGATTTGCGTTGTTGTTGCATGATGAATCATAACCAATTCATCTGCATCAAAAGTCTGCGCCCCTACATTCAGCGGCAAATACAGCGGCAAAAGAAGCAGCAGACAGGTGAGGTTATTCTTCATTTTAGAAGTCCAGTACCATGAACATGAATTCAAAATCCCTATCGATTCGATTTCCCGCGCCGTTGTCATCATCTCCTATATTAACTCTGAATCCGCCAGGCAATTGATTGTAATAAGAAATACCATAAGCATCATTACCAATCCCAGCAGAATCCCTTAAAGTAAGCTGAATCACGTAGTTCGCGTCGGGTCTGACATTGGTAAAGGTAACCTGATAATCCCCTGGATTAACTCTGGTAACGGTAGCACCTTTAATTTTTAACGCAGTGCCGTTTGCAGCCACCTTACCCATGGCTTTCACTGGATTTTCAAAAGCTTCAATCGCTTGCTGCACTGTCGTCTCGTTCGTCCCATCGCCATCCACATCTAACGCAGGTGCTAAATTCACTTGCGTCGCATCTTGATTATCCGTATTAGTGAGGTATGGACTTAAATCAATCGCAGTCGCCGCGCCGTTGTTAGTAATCGTCAACGTATTACCCGTTAAACTTAAATCTTGGATTTCATTTGTGGGGTCTGCATCCGCGTCATTCACGTTTAGCGTCAGTGTATTGCCATCTTCAATCGACAAGTTACCCGCGCTGCCATCGCTGCTTAAGTTTTGATCATCTGTGGATGATAAACTCGCCAAACTAACCGTTTGCGTACCACCATCCTCTAGCGCTATGCTCAAATCATTTCCTGATAAGCTAAAGTCGGTAATCTGTTGATCGTCCGTATTGTCCAAATAAGCCGATAAGTCCACCGTGGTCGATGCACCATCCTCTATGCTAAGCGTCAACACGTTGCTCGCATCAATCGTTGCACCCGTTAAATCCTGATCATCACTGCCTATCGCCGACAACGGTACCGCCAACGTGCCACCCGCATCCGTTAGCTCTAAGTCCGTGCCGTTAATCGCAAACCCCGTGTTTAACTCGTTCGTCGCATCCGCGTCCGCGTCATTCACGTTTAGCGTCAGCGTATTGCCGTCTTCAATGCTGATATTACCCGCCGTACCATCGCTGCTCAATGCCTGATCATCGCTAGAGACAAAACCACTCAAGTCCACCGTCTGGCTACCACCGTCTTCTAAAGTCAACGTCAACACATTCGTCGCTGCGTCTAAACTAAAATCCGTAATCTGCTGGTCATCCGTGTTGTCTAAATAACCACTTAAATCAATCGTCGTTGCCGACCCATTGTTGGTGATGGTTAAGTTGTTACCCGTTAAACTTAAATCTTGGATTTCATTTGTGGGGTCTGCATCCGCGTCATTGACGTTTAGCGTCAGTGTATTGCCGTCTTCAATCGACAAGTTACCCGCGCTGCCATCGCTGCTCAATGTCTGGTCGTCCGTA
>NZ_WHNW01000016.1 GCF_009362845.1 Ostreibacterium oceani
GCATAGTGACGACCTTCTGACTCATACTCAACGTGAGCCGTAGAAATCGTAATACCACGCGCTCGCTCTTCTGGCGCACCATCAATCTGATCGTAAGCCTTAAATGCACCACCATGCGCCTCAGCCATGACCTTAGTCAACGCCGCAGTCAACGTCGTCTTACCATGGTCTACGTGACCTATCGTACCTACGTTTACGTGAGGCTTGGTGCGCTCAAATTTCTCTTTTGACATGTCTTAATCTCCTAATACTTTATTTTTTTGAATTTTTGATAATTTCTTCTGCAACATTGGCTGGTGTTTCTGAGTATTTCAAAAACTCCATTGAATAACTGGCTCGACCCTGAGACAACGAGCGAACGGATGTTGCGTAACCGAACATTTCTGCAAGCGGGACCTCTGCATTGATGACTTTATCCATTGCACCATCTTCCATCCCTTGCACCAGACCGCGACGACGATTTAAGTCACCCATGACATCTCCCATGTACTCTTCTGGTGTCACGACTTCAACCTTCATAATCGGCTCAAGTAGCACGGCTTTTGCCTTCAGCGCGCCTTGACGGAATGCGTCTGACGCCGCCATCTTAAAGGCCATCTCGTTTGAATCAACTTCGTGATACGAACCGTCATACAAAGTCGCCTTCACATCGACAACAGGGAAGCCCGCCAATACACCTGACTGCATACGCTCTTGAATTCCTTTATCAACCGCTGGGATATATTCGCGCGGAACCACCCCACCAACAATCTCATTAACGAAGGTATAGCCTTCGCCTGGCTCTTGTGGCTCAAGCTTTAACCACACATGACCGTACTGACCACGACCGCCTGATTGTTTAACAAACTTGCCTTCTTGATTAACTGCCTCGCGAATCGTTTCTCTATAAGAAACTTGTGGCGCACCAACGCTTGTCTCAACATTAAACTCGCGTCGCATCCGATCAACGATGATGTCTAAGTGTAACTCACCCATCCCTGAAATAATGGTTTGCCCCGTTTCTTCGTCCGTTTTTACACGAAACGACGGATCTTCTTGGGCCAATTTACCCAACGCAATACCCATCTTTTCTTGGTCTGCTTTTGTTTTCGGCTCAACGGCAATCGAAATAACGGGCTCTGGGAACTCCATTCGCTCCAAAATCACAGGGCGATTCATATCACATAATGTCTCACCCGTTGTCACGTCTTTCAAACCGATGCAAGCCGCGATATCGCCAGCAAGAATTTCTTTGATTTCTTCGCGTGAGTTGGCGTGCATCTGCACGATTCGACCAACACGCTCGCGCTTTTGCTTGATCGAATTCAGCACGGTACTCCCTGCATTCAATATACCAGAATAACAGCGAACGAACGTCAACGTCCCCACAAACGGGTCAGTTGCAATCTTAAACGCCAATGCCGCAAACGGATCCGTGTCATTTGCCTCACACTTAATTTCATTACCCTGCTCATCTTCACCACGAATGGCTTTAACCTCAGCGGGTGACGGCATGTATTCAATCACCGCATCGAGGACGGCCTGAACCCCTTTATTTTTAAAAGCAGAACCACAAGCGCAAAGCACTATTTCATTGTCCAACGTCCGCTGGCGTAGACCTGATTTGATTTCATCTTCGGTTAATGCTTCGCCTTCGATGTACTTATCCATTAACGTTTCTGAGCTTTCAGCAGCGGCCTCTATTAAACCTTGACGCCACTCCTCTGCCATTTCTGCTAAATCCGCAGGAATTTCATCATAAGTAAAGGTCATCCCTTGGTCGGCTTCATTCCAGTTAATGAACTTCATTTTAATCAGGTCAATAACGCCTCTGAAAGTATCTTCCGCACCAACAGGAATCTGCATTGGTACCGCGTTTGCGCCTAATCTTTTTTTAAGCTGCTCAACCACCATAAAAAAGTCAGCACCCGCGCGATCCATTTTATTCACAAACACCATACGTGGGACTTGGTATTTATTGGCTTGGCGCCATACCGTTTCGGTCTGGGGCTGAACACCAGAAGACGCACAAAGGACAACCACCGCGCCATCCAAAACGCGAAGCGAACGCTCAACCTCAATCGTAAAGTCAACGTGTCCTGGTGTGTCTATGATATTAATGCGATGCTCTGGGAATTGGGCATCCATACCGCGCCAAAAACAAGTCGTTGCCGCAGAAGTAATGGTAATACCACGCTCTTGCTCTTGTTCCATCCAGTCCATCGTCGCCGCACCATCATGGACTTCACCAATCTTATGCGACAATCCAGTGTAGAACAATACGCGCTCTGTCGTTGTCGTTTTACCTGCATCAACGTGCGCAACAATGCCAATATTTCGGTATTTTTCAATCGAAGTAGTTCGTGCCATCGTTATCTCCTATTACCAGCGGAAGTGAGCAAAGGCTTTGTTTGCTTCAGCCATTTTGTGCGTATCGTCACGCTTTTTAACCGCTGCCCCACGCTGATCCAACGCTTCGCTTAATTCAGCCGCCAGCCTTGCCGCCATTGATTTTTCGCCACGCTTACGTGCCGCCTCAATCAACCAGCGCATCGCCAATGCATTTTGGCGAACCGCACGGACTTCGACAGGTACTTGGTACGTTGCACCACCAACCCGTCGGGATTTAACTTCTACAGTTGGACGTACATTATCCAGCGCCTTCTCCAATACTTCAGTCGGCTCACCACCTTTATTGGCAACCACTGATTCCAGTGCGCGATAAACAATCTGCTCTGCAACAGATTTTTTGCCATCAACCATCACCATATTCATAAACTTGGCAACAACGGTGCTTCCAAACTTTGGATCTGGCAAAATTTCGCGTACGGGGACTTCTCTTCTTCTGGGCATATCTCTACCTATTTAATGTCAATAAAATTATGATTTTGGTCGCTTCGTTCCGTACTTAGAGCGACCTTGTTTTCTGTCATTTACACCAGCTGTATCCAAGCTGCCGCGGACGACATGGTAACGAACACCTGGTAAATCCTTGACCCGCCCACCGCGAATCAACACCAAGCTGTGCTCTTGCAGGTTGTGGCCTTCGCCACCAATATAAGCGGTGACTTCATAGTTACTGGTTAACCGAACACGGGCGACCTTACGCGCTGCTGAGTTAGGTTTTTTGGGCGTCGTTGTATAGACGCGAGTACAGACTCCTCGGCGCTGAGGGCAAGCCTGTAAAGCAGGAACGCTTGTCTTTTCTGCTTTGGTTTTTCTTGGCTTACGCACAAGCTGGTTTACTGTTGCCATAGTTTCATTTTCTCCACGAATTATTCGTCATTCAACTTTACGAAAAAGGATGCAACCTTAATCTTAAAAACGGTTTTTGTCAAGCTTTATTATTCCTGCGCCCCATCCTCGGATGCCTGCGCAGGGGTAACAAATAGTGATTCATCGAAGTGCTGCTCAGCCTTTCTCGACTCATGGTAAGCCAATCCAGTTCCTGCAGGGATTAATCGCCCAACCACAATATTTTCCTTTAATCCTCTTAAATCATCATATGCACCGCGCGTCGCTGCTTCTGTTAGTACGCGCGTTGTTTCTTGGAATGAGGCGGCCGACAAGAATGAATCGGTTGCCAAAGAGGCTTTTGTTATCCCCAGCAAAATAGGCACATATTGTGCAGGCTGTCCGCCGTTGGCTTCAACACGCGAATTCTCTTCAAATACCCGTGATAAATTGCCTTGCTCACCCGCGATTAATTGTGTATCGCCCGCATCGACAACTTCGACACGCTTAAGCATTTGCTTAACGATAACCTCGATGTGTTTATCGTTAATTTTTACCCCTTGCAAACGATAGACGTCTTGTACTTCTTTCGTAATAAACTCGGCTAAGGTCTTAATTCCTCTTAAGCGCAGAATATCATGCGGATCTGGCTCACCTTCGGATATCGTTTCGCCACGAACAACCGACTCACCTTCGAGCACGTTCATTTGTCGCCATTTCGGAATCAGCAGCTCATGCGTATGACCGTCTTCGTCCGTTATCACCAAGCGTTGCTTCCCTTTCGTCTCTTTCCCGAAACTAATAACCCCGGTTGCCTCTGCCATAATTGCTGGCTCTTTGGGCTTTCTCGCCTCAAATAAATCAGCCACTCGCGGCAATCCACCAGTAATGTCGCCTGTTTTCCCTGATTCCTGAGGAATACGAGAAATGATATCACCTGCTTTCACCTCGGCACCATCGACCAAATTGACAATTGCATTCGCTGGCAAGAAATAGGTCGATAAGGCATCGCCTGCTTTTTTGCCTTTGCTAATCTGGATTTGCGGACGCCTGTCTCTGGCAACTGTTGGTCGCTGACCTGGCTCTATCACCGTCAAGGTCGTTAAACCCGTTTCAGAATCTGTGCTGGTTTGAACCGTGACACCCTCTTCGAAATCAATAAATTTTACTTGACCACTAGCCTCTGAGACAATAGGACGCGTGTGCGGATCCCATTTTGCCACCATCATGCCTGGCTCAGTCGAATCGCCGTCCTGGACCATTAATACAGCACCGTACTGCAATTTATAGCGTTCACGTTCGTGACCCGCGGCATCAACAACCGATAACTCGCCGTTTCTTGCGGTCGTTACCCAGTTACCGTCTTTGTTTTGCACCGTTTTTACATTAGTGAGCTTAATGGTTCCCGTTGTTTTGGTGTCAACACTTCCTACCGCCGCTGACCGTGATGCTGCCCCCCCGATATGGAACGTCCGCATCGTCAACTGTGTCCCTGGCTCACCGATAGACTGTGCCGCAATCACACCGATGGCCTCGCCCTTGTTGACTAAGTTACCACGCGCCAAATCGCGGCCATAGCACTTAGCACAGACACCGTACTTTGAGTCACACGTAATCACAGAACGAACCATGACGTGATCAACACCTGCTGCATCGATGGTATCAACTGCTGCTTCGTCCAGTAGTGTGTTGCGGTCGATTAAGACTTCACCCGTTTTCGGATGCAAAATATCAGCCGCCACCACGCGTCCTAGCACGCGATCGCCCAATGACTCGACGACTTCGGAGCCCTCGACAACCGCCGTCATCTCCACGCCACCACTCGTGCCACAGTCATCATCCAAAATAACCAAGTCTTGGGATACATCGACTAGCCGTCTTGTTAGATAGCCTGAGTTCGCTGTTTTTAGCGCGGTATCTGCAAGCCCTTTCCGAGCACCGTGCGTTGAAGTAAAGTATTGCGCCACGGTTAACCCTTCGCGGAAATTAGCGGTAATCGGCGTTTCAATAATTGAGCCATCTGGCTTAGCCATCAGTCCACGCATACCCGCAAGCTGGCGCATTTGCGCTGCTGAGCCCCGTGCGCCTGAGTCAGCCATCATGTAAACAGAGTTGAAAGATTCTTCCTCGACACGGTTACCGTCTCGATCTTGTACTTCGTTCACCGACAGTTTATTCATCATCGCTTGGGCAACTTTGTCATTTGCTCGCGACCAAATATCGATGACTTTATTATAGCGTTCCCCGCCCGTCACTAGGCCAGAATGGTACTGGTCTTGTATCGCTTTTACTTCGTCTTCGGCGGCTCTGATAATCTCTGGCTTACTATCAGGAATCGTCATATCCTTGATCCCTATAGATGTTCCCGAATGCGTCGCATAGTGGAAGCCAGTGTACAGCAAAGCATCTGCTAGCAGCACGGTTGATTTCAAACCATTTTCCCGATAAGACAGATTAATGAGGTTAGAGATGTCTTTTTTCTTAAGTGTTTTATTATAGTGTTTAAAATCTAACTCTGATGGTAACTGAGTGCGTAGAATTGCACGGCCTACGGTCGTTTCCACACGTTTTACTTCGCCTTCTGTCTTGACCCTTAATTGAATATGGGCTTGGATATGCACTAACCCCATATCATAGGCCTTTTTGACCTCATCTGCATTGGCAAAAACCATCCCTTCGCCTTTTGCGTTAATTTTGGAACGTGTCATATAATAAAGCCCCAAGACAACATCCTGCGATGGCACGATAATTGGCTCACCGTTGGCTGGGTGCAAAATATTATTCGATGACATCATCAACGCACGCGATTCAATCTGCGCCTCTAATGACAAAGGCACGTGCACCGCCATTTGGTCGCCATCAAAATCCGCGTTAAATGCCGCGCAAACCAATGGGTGAAGCTGAATCGCCTTCCCTTCAATCAATAGCGGCTCAAACGCTTGAATACCTAAACGGTGTAGTGTGGGCGCTCGGTTGAGCAGCACGGGATGCTCACGAATTACCTCTTCCAACACGTCCCAGACCTCTGGCGTCGAACGGTCAACCATATTTTTTGCTGCCTTAATCGTATTCGCATGACCATAGCTAATCAGCTTTGAAAAAACGAAGGGCTTAAATAGCTCTAATGCCATTTTCTTAGGTAAGCCACATTGGTGTAGCCGCAGTGTTGGTCCAACCACGATAACCGAACGACCAGAATAGTCAACGCGCTTACCTAACAAGTTCTGACGGAAGCGCCCTTGTTTACCTTTAATCATTTCAGCCAATGACTTGAGTGGCCGTTTATTGGCGCCCGTGACCGCACGTCCACGACGTCCGTTATCTAATAATGAATCGACCGACTCCTGCAGCATCCGTTTTTCATTACGCACAATAATATCTGGCGCGTTTAACTCTAGCAATTTCCGCAAACGGTTATTGCGGTTAATAACACGTCGGTACAAATCATTAAGATCAGATGTCGCAAAACGACCCGAGTCTAACGGCACCAATGGTCGCAAATCAGGTGGTAAAATAGGCAAGACCTCCAGAATCATCCACTCGGGCTTATTCTCTGAGGCAATTAACCCTTCGATAATTTTCAAACGTTTAGTAAAGCGTTTAATTTTTGTTTCTGATTTGGTGTCATCCAATTCTTCTCGAAGCCTTGCAACCTCAACCGACAAATCCATTTCTTTGAGTAGGTATTGAATCGCCTCTGCACCCATTTTAGCCACAAACCCATCGCCATGATTGTCCAATGCATCAATGTAAGCCTCATCGGTCAGCAACTGTCCTTTGCTCAACGGCGTCATACCCGGATCAAGGACAATGTAGGCCTCAAAATAAAGGACACTTTCAATTTCTTTTAAAGGCTTATCCAGCAACAGCCCAATGCGCGATGGCAAAGATTTCAAAAACCAAATATGGGCACACGGTGTGGCTAAATCAATATGCCCCATGCGCTCACGCCTGACCTTTGCCTTGGTCACTTCGACACCACATTTTTCGCACACAACGCCACGGTGCTTTAAGCGCTTGTATTTACCGCATAGACATTCGTAGTCTTTTATAGGACCAAAAATTTTAGCGCAAAAAAGACCATCACGTTCGGGTTTAAAGGTTCGATAATTAATCGTTTCTGGTTTTTTAACCTCACCATAAGACCAAGAACGAATCATCTCTGGAGAAGCTAGGCTAACACGAATTTTATCGAAATCGTCTAGCCCATCTTTTGATTTAAATAAATTTAACAAATCTTGCATTTTATTTCTCCGAAATTAGTCTTGCTCTAACTCTAGGTTAATCCCTAATGAACGCACTTCTTTCAATAGTACATTAAAGGATTCTGGCATACCTGGGTGTATCGTCGGATCACCATCTACGATGCTTTTATACACTTTGGCGCGACCCTCTACGTCATCAGATTTCACTGTTAGCAGCTCTTGCAGTGTGTAGGCAGCACCATAGGCTTGTAATGCCCAGACTTCCATCTCACCAAACCGCTGTCCACCAAACTGCGCCTTACCGCCGAGTGGCTGTTGCGTTACCAAACTATAAGGGCCGGTTGAACGTGCGTGCATTTTGTCATCAACCAAATGGTTAAGTTTTAGCATATACATATAACCAACGGTAACTTCGCGGTCAAATTGCTCGCCTGTCCGCCCATCAAACACGACTGATTGACCCGTTTCAGACAAGTCAGCAAGTGCTAATAATTCGCAAAGCTCTTTTTCTGAAGCACCATCAAACACAGGCGTCGCCATCGGCACACCGCCCCGTAAATTTTCCGCCAATTGAATGATTTCTGCATCTGACAAGCTATCCAAATCTTCACGCTTTTTATCGTGATTATAGATTTTACCTAAAAATTCTCGCAGTTTCGCCATAGAGGTTTGGGCTTTGAGCATTTGATTAATCTTATCACCCAACCCTTTAGCGGCCCAACCCAAATGCGTTTCTAGTACTTGCCCGATATTCATCCGCGACGGCACACCGAGCGGGTTTAGCACGATATCAACAGGCACACCGTCACCTAAAAACGGCATGTCTTCTTGGGGGACAATCATAGAAACCACCCCTTTGTTACCGTGACGTCCCGCTAGTTTGTCTCCAGGCTGCAATCTTCGTTTAATTGCTAGGTAAACTTTTACCATTTTCTGAACGCCTGGTGGCAAATCATCGCCCTGTGTGATTTTGCGTTTTTGCTCTTCGAATTGTTCTAGGCTTTCTTTGCGCTTAACCACAAGCAGCGACTGCATTTCATCGAGCTGTTCATTAATCGCTTTGTCTTGCATACGAAGGTCTAGCCACTGATTTCTATCAAGGCTATCTAGGTAGTCTTGCGTCACGACGCTATCGGCTTTGATTTTTGCTGGCCCTTTTTTGGCTTTTTGCCCAACCAACAGCCGAGCAACGCGTTCAAAAAAGTCATCTTCAAATATCGCCAGCTCTGTGTCTAAATCCATCTTGACCCGTTGAATTTCATCTAATTCTATCGCAAGCGCTCGACTATCTTTCTCAACCCCGTCACGCGTAAACACACGCACATCGATAACAGTACCCTCTACGCCCGACCCTGAGCGTAACGATGTGTCTTTGACATCGGAGGCTTTTTCGCCAAAAATCGCACGTAGCAATTTGTCTTCTGGTGATTGCGGTCGCTCTGATTTAGGCGTGACTTTACCCACGAGAATATCGCCTTGCTTGACTTTGGCACCAATGTGAATAATGCCTGACTCATCAAGCTTAGCCAATGCACTTTCTTTGATATTTGGAATATCAACGGTGATTTCCTCAGAACCTAGCTTGGTGTCTCTTGCCACACAAGTTAGCTCCTCGATATGAATTGTTGTAAAGCGGTCCTCTTTTACAACGCGCTCTGAAATTAGGATAGAATCTTCGAAGTTATAGCCATTCCACGGCATAAATGCGACACGAATATTTTGCCCAATCGCCAACTCTCCCATATCGGTTGAAGGGCCATCCGCCAGCACATCACCTCTAGCAACTTTGTCGCCTAGTTTCACCAATGGCCTTTGGTTGATACAGGTGTTTTGGTTAGACCGCGTGTACTTGGTCAGATTATAAATATCGACACCCGCTTCGCCAGCGGCGGCTTCGTCATCGTTGACCTTAATCACAATACGACCCGCATCGACCGAGTCGACTTCGCCGCCACGTTCTGCGATAACCACCACACCTGAGTCCGTCGCAACCAAACGCTCCATACCCGTACCAACCAAAGGTTTATCCGCCTTTAGTGTCGGCACCGCTTGGCGCTGCATGTTTGATCCCATCAACGCACGGTTGGCATCATCATGTTCCAAAAACGGAATCATAGAGGCAGCAACGGATACGGCCTGTTTGGGTGACACGTCAATCAGCTGAACTTGATCTGGGTTAGACAGTACGGCTTCACCTTGATGCCGGCAAGCCACCAAGTCATCGACAAAGCAACCTTTGCTGTCTAGCCTTGCATTCGCCTGCGCAATGGTATACTCGCTTTCATCAATCGCTGACAAATACACAATTTCAGCGGTCACTTTTTTATTTTTCACCACGCGGTATGGCGTTTCTAAAAAGCCGTAGCTATTCGTACGCGCAAAAGTGGACAATGAATTAATCAAACCGATATTCGGTCCTTCAGGGGTTTCAATCGGGCAAAGTCGTCCATAGTGCGTCGGGTGAACATCGCGCACCTCAAAACCTGCGCGCTCACGCGTCAAACCGCCTGGGCCTAGCGCTGAAATACGTCTTTTGTGCGTCACTTCAGACAGCGGATTGTTTTGATCCATAAACTGTGATAGTTGCGATGAGCCAAAAAATTCTTTGACGGCCGCAGCAACTGGTTTGGCATTAATCAAGTCTCTGGGACCTAAGTTCTCTGCTTCGACCAAAGATAATCGCTCTTTAACCATGCGCTCTAAGCGGACAAGCCCCACACGAAACGCATTTTCTGTCATTTCTCCGACACAGCGAACGCGTCGATTGCCCAAATGATCGATATCATCGACTGTGCCATTACCGTTTTTGATATCGATTAATATTCTCAACACATCAATGATATCATCGTTAGACAGCACGCCTGGGCCTTCTATGGCCTCTCGCCCAACTCGGCGATTAAACTTCATACGCCCAACCGCTGATAAATCATAACGGTCTGGGTCAAAAAATAAACTATGGAAGAGTCCTTCAGCCGCTTCTTTTGTTGGTGGCTCACCTGGACGCATCATTTTGTAGATTTCGACTTGCGCCTCTAACGCGCTAGATGTCAAATCAATCCGCATGGAATCGGATATAAAGGGCCCCTTATCAACGTCATTAACGACAATCAGGTCAAACCCTTTCATTTTTCTGGTTACCATGACATCTAGCAAGTCTGACGTCACAATATCGTTTGCAGCAGACAGGATCTCACCAGTCTCTTTATCTACAACATCGCAGGCCAAGACGCGCCCAACCAAATAATCATGGGGGACATCAATTTTATCAATGTTCGCTTTTTGCATATCGCGAATATGCTTGGCTGTAATACGCTTGCCTGCTTCAACTAATACGTTTTTGCCGTCTTTAATCGAAAAATCGAGCGTCTCACCACGCAAATCCTGCACATCAAGGTGTAACGTTGCCTTAGTGGCTAACAGTTTGACCGTTTGTTTTTCAAAAAATGTATCCAAAATCGTTTTATTATCATAGCCTAACGCGCGAAGAAAAACGGTTACTGGTAATTTTTTACGGCGATCAACCCGACAAAACAAGGTATCCTTAATATCAAACTCAAAATCCAACCAAGAGCCACGGTAAGGGATAACTCGCGCAGAAAATAGCGTCTTACCAGATGAGTGCGACTTACCTTTGTCGTGGTCAAAAAACACACCTGGCGAACGGTGCAATTGCGAAACAACGACACGCTCGGTGCCATTAATCACAAACGTTCCCGTCTCAGTCATCAAAGGCAACTCACCCATGAAAACACTGTCTGGCTCGAGGATTTTTTTAACTTTCTTTTTGGCCGAATCCTTGTCATAAATAACGAGCTTTAACTTAACTCGCAGCGCTGAAGAATAGGTTAGTCCGCGTAATTTACACTCGCGGATACTAAATTCAGGTTTTTCTAATTCATACCCAACGTACTGTAATTCAACATGTCCAGCATGGCTGACAATGGGGAAAACCGATTTAAATGCACTCTCTAGCCCTGCTTCAGGATTACTCGGATGTTCTGCGTTTCCATACAAAAACCCCCGATAAGAGTCTAGCTGAGTTGCAAGCAAAAATGGCGCATCTAAAACGTTTGGTAGTTTGCCAAAATTTTTTCTGATACGTTTTTTTTCGGTATATGAATATGTCATGAGATCCCCAATTAATTATGCAAGCCAAGTGGCATACGCCAAAGACGAAAATATGCCGACTCTTTAAAAAGAGCCAGCATATTCAATAAAACAACGTGTTGTGTTATTTCAGTTCAACAGTTGCGCCAGCTTCTTCAAGCTTCGCTTTAATTTCTTCGGCCTCACCTTTTGCAACACCTTCTTTCAACGTTGAAGGTACGCCTTCAACGGCGTCTTTAGCTTCTTTTAAGCCAAGACCTGTGATTTCGCGAACGACTTTAATAACCGCGACTTTTTTGCCGCCATCACCTGTCAAGACCACATCGAAGTCGTCTTTTGCCGCTGCCTCACCACCAGCGTCTCCACCAGCAGCAGGTGCTGCCGCTGCAACCGCAGCCGTCACACCGAACTTCTCTTCCATTGCAGCGATTAATTCAACAATTTCGCCTACCGTTTTTGCTTCGATTGCTTCTAAAATTTGATCGTTAGTCATACTTTTTCCTCAAACTTAATTAGTTACTATTTATTAGATTCTTAAAAACACTACGCTGCTTCAGCTTCTTTCTGCGCCTTGACTGCATCAATCGTTCTTGCCAACTTGGCGACTGGTGCTTTCATGACCGACATCAGCATGGCAATTGCTTCGTCTTTGGTTGGCATGCTGGCAATTTTATCTAGGCTTTCACCTGCATAAACTTCGCCATCAAACCACAAAAACTGAACCATTTCTTTTGCTGTCGCATTTTCTTTGATGAAATGTTTGAAAATTCGCGCGCCAGCACTTGGCTCGTCCGTTGAAAAAGCAAGCATCAACGGGCCAACCAATCTGTCTTCGCAAGACGCAAATTCAGTATCAGCTAGCGCACGCTTTGCTAACGTATTTTTAACAATCCGAAGATGAACACCCTGAGCCCTCGCCAACGCCCGCAACTCCGTCATTTTTTCAGCTGAAATACCAATATAACTGGCACCAACCACTGCATTTGACGACTTTGCAACCTCAGCGACTGCCTCGACTACTGCCTTCTTTTCATTTAAATTTAAACTCATATGTGATTACTCCGCCATTATGAGACCCATAACACCTGTGTTGCCACAGGACCGGCAACCAACTAACGATTTCAAACATAGATGGGGTACATCCAAAATTTGATCTACAGTCAGCGGCTCCATCTACGTAGGGCGGCAATCGAAATTGCCATTTAAGCCACCAAAACAGATTGCTTTGGCACCCCCACGGTCTTTGATGGCAGCCTTCCGACTGCCACAAAGAGACAAGACCTACTAGTGCGCTAACGTTGACAAGTCAACACTAACGCCAGGCCCCATCGTCGTAGAAACAGAAACTTTTTTCAAAAACACGCCTTTGGCACCCGCAGGTCTGAGTTTGTTGATATCTGCAATTAAATGCTCAATGTTTTGCTTAAGCGCAGGCGCATCAAAGCTCGCCTTACCAACCGTACAATGGATAATGCCATTTTTATCGGTTCTAAATCTAACCTGACCACCTTTTGCGTTTTTTACGGCAGTCGCAACATCTGGTGTCACTGTCCCGACTTTAGGGTTTGGCATCAAGCCTTTTGGCCCCAAAACCGTTCCTAACTGACCAACAACGCGCATGGCATCAGGCGTGGCAATCACCACGTCAAAATCCATGTTGCCTGCTTTAATTGCGTCTGCTAAGTCTTCAAAACCGACAATATCTGCTCCCGCTTCTTTTGCGGCATCGGCATTTGCATCCTGCGCAAAAACAGCAACTCGAACCGTTTTACCTGTCCCATTAGGCAGTGTCGATGCGCCACGGACGACTTGGTCGGTCTTTCTAGGGTCTACACCCAAATTAATCGCAACATCAACCGACTCAGTAAACTTAACCGAAGAGAGCGACTTAAGCAAATCTAGCGCTTCTACCGCATCATAAGATTTTTCAACATCAACCTTATCACGAAGACTTTTCATTCTTTTACTTAACTTCGCCATGCTACTCTCCCTCTTTGTAAACTAAACCCATAGAACGCGCAGTTCCCGCGATCGTTTTAACCGCCGCTTCTAAATCGGCTGCAGTTAAATCGGGTGTTTTAGTCTTTGCAATCTCTTCTATCTGAGCACGTGTGACTGTACCGACTTTTTCGGTATTCGGACGCCCTGAACCCTTTGCAATTCCAGCCGCCTTTCTAAGCAAAACTGCTGCTGGCGGGGTTTTGGTAATGAAGGTGAAGCTTCTGTCGCTGTAAACCGTGATCACTACTGGAACAGGCAGGCCTTTTTCCATATCCTGTGTCGCGGCATTAAACGCTTTACAAAATTCCATGATATTAACACCATGCTGACCCAATGCCGGCCCGACTGGCGGACTTGGGTTTGCACTACCCGCTGCAACTTGCAGCTTGATATAACCTTCTATTTTCTTTGCCATGCTTACCTCGCTTGGGTGCAAACGTCTTTCGACTCCCCATTCACTTTATTCACCACCCACCGCCTTGTCAGGCAGCGGATGCACGTTATTATTACTTACAACTTATTACAACTTTTCGACTTGGTAGAATTCCAAATCAACCGGCGTTGAGCGACCGAAAATTTCGACCGATACTTTTAATCGACTCTTTTCGTAATTAACTTCTTCGACCGTTGCATTGAAATCTGTAAACGGCCCATCAGCGACACGAACCACTTCACCCACCTCGTACAACGTCTTGGGTCTTGGCTTATCGACGCCGTCTTGGATACGATTCATAATCACATCCACCTCAGCTTCAGATAACGGGAAAGGCTTATCCGATGTTCCGCCAACAAACCCACTGATATTCGGGATTGACTTAACCAAATGCCACGTCTCATCATTCATTTCCATATTGATCAAGACATAGCCTGGGAAAAACTTGCGCTCGCTGGTTCGACGCTTGCCATCACGCATTTCAGCGACCTCTTCGGTGGGCACTAAAATCTCACCAAAATACGCCTCCAACCCAGATCGCGCGATACGCTCAAGCAACAATTGCTTGACGCGATTTTCATACTGAGAATAAGCCTGTATGACATACCACTTCATGACACCCTCGCTCTGGTTTGATTAGTTAATGATTATTCTGACAATCCAACCAAACAGACTATCAATCAGCAGAATTAACAGCGCTAAAAATATAGATATCGCTAGCACCATCATCGTGGTTTTTGTCACTGTGTCCCTATCGGGCTTGACTGTTTTTCGCCACTCAATGCGACCGCCTTTTAACAGCTCAACAATCCGCTTATAGCTTTGCGCAGGCAACAGTGCCACCCAACCCAAAAGCGCAGCCGTGACCACTGAAATCAGCTTACTCATCCCCGAGCCATCAGATAAAAACCCAACACCCGTCGAAGCCAACGCACGTGGCACAAAGTACAACGCCAAAGCCACTAAGCACACAGATAACAGGATAAAAACAATATCAAATTTACCTTTCTCTGCTTTGCGCTCATGCGAACCATGGGCAGTTTTACTTCGCGCTATTGGCGATTTTGATTGTGCATCACTCATCTACGAAATTCCTTAAAATGGCAGGCGCGGAGAGAATCGAACTCCCATTAAAGGTTTTGGAAACCCTTGTCGTAACCATTGGACCACGCGCCTGTAGCAAAAATAGGCGATGATGATACACCATCGACAGACATTTGACAACCCTAGCTAGCTTTTTTTTAGCCTCTTCGTCAAACGCAACCTTCAACCCTATGAATATAAACCGTTATTTTAGGCCACTTATTTGTCGCCGTTTTCTAACCCTGCTTATTCCTTCAATACTTATTGCCGCACGCCATGGTCATGCTTTTTATTCCAACATGCTCACATACCCAATGCTCACATACCCACATCAACACACTCACAATTGGCGAGCGACTAGCGAAAAAAAGCAAAGATCGAGCCCAACTCGACCTTTGCTTTTTATTTCGCAGTTATTAGTTTCACAGATGATGCGCAACTTGCATCACCCCAATAACGAATCAATAACAGGTATTCGCTAACCGCATTATAGCACGGTCGACATTATTGACGCATTAATATTACGCAACAATTTTAGAGACGACGCCAGCACCTACGGTACGACCACCTTCACGAATCGCAAATCGCAATCCCTCATCCATCGCAATCGGTGCAATCAACTCAACTTCAATCTTGATGTTATCACCTGGCATAACCATCTCAACGTCTGCAGGTAACATCATCGCACCTGTTACGTCCGTTGTGCGGAAGTAAAACTGTGGACGGTAACCCTTGAAAAATGGGGTATGACGGCCGCCCTCTTCCTTAGACAGCACATAAATCTCTGCTTCGAATTTCGTGTGTGGGGTAATCTTGCCAACGTGTGATAATACCTGACCACGTTGCACTTCTTCACGCTTAGTACCACGTAACAATACACCCACGTTATCACCTGCACGGCCTTCGTCAAGTAGCTTACGGAACATCTCAACACCCGTACACGTNATTCTGATTTTTTGATTAGTCATAACTCGCCTTACGCAACAATTTTAGAGACGACGCCAGCACCTACGGTACGACCACCTTCACGAATCGCAAATCGCAATCCCTCATCCATCGCAATCGGTGCAATCAACTCAACTTCAATCTTGATGTTATCACCTGGCATAACCATCTCAACGTCTGCAGGCAACATCATCGCACCCGTTACGTCCGTTGTGCGGAAGTAAAACTGTGGACGGTAACCCTTGAAAAATGGGGTATGACGACCGCCCTCTTCCTTAGACAACACATAAATCTCTGCTTCGAATTTCGTGTGTGGGGTAATCTTGCCAACGTGTGATAATACCTGACCACGTTGCACTTCTTCACGCTTAGTACCACGTAACAATACACCCACGTTATCACCTGCACGGCCTTCGTCAAGTAGCTTACGGAACATCTCAACACCCGTACACGTCGTCTTTGTCGTATCCTTCATGCCAACAATCTCAATCTCGTCGCCAACCTTGATGATACCCGTCTCAATACGACCCGTTACCACCGTNCCACGACCTTGAATAGAGAATACATCTTCTACTGGCATCAAAAACGGCTTGTCTGTATCACGCTCAGGCTCAGGAATATAAGCGTCCATCTCAGCAACCAAACGCTCAATCGAAGGCACACCAATCTCAGACGTGTCGCCTTCTAGTGCTTTTAGCGCAGAACCCGTTACAATCGGCGTATCATCACCTGGGAAATCATACGCGCTTAGCAAATCACGGACTTCCATCTCGACTAACTCTAGCAATTCCGCATCGTCAACCATATCGGCCTTGTTCAAATACACCACAATGTAAGGTACGCCAACCTGACGTGACAACAAAATGTGCTCACGTGTCTGTGGCATCGGACCATCTGCTGCTGAACAAACCAAAATCGCACCGTCCATCTGTGCCGCACCGGTAATCATGTTCTTTACATAATCCGCGTGACCTGGACAGTCAACGTGGGCATAGTGACGACCTTCTGACTCATACTCAACGTGAGCCGTAGAAATCGTAATACCACGCGCTCGCTCTTCTGGCGCACCATCAATCTGATCGTAAGCCTTAAATGCACCACCATGCGCCTCAGCCATGACCTTAGTCAA
>NZ_WHNW01000017.1 GCF_009362845.1 Ostreibacterium oceani
AAACACCGTGATTAGTGGAGATATTGAATTAATGTGGAATACTATCGATGTGGATGGAGACACCTTATACCAAAACCCTTATCTAGGTGATTTTTTACAGCCTGGTGCTAAAGGCAATAACTTTGTATTTGATTCAACCGTTGTGCCATCTGGACCAACACAACTAGGTATTTGGATTGATGACGGCAAGCTGTCTACCGAAGCATTTATTGATGTTGTTGTAAAGAACCCGCTGAAAGTGAATTACGAGAGGCCAAGTGGAATCAACGTAAGCACTGGCTACAAAAATTTTATGCCTGAAATAAATGTTGATTTCGTCACCGATTTAGATCCTAGCATAATGGATTTAACTGACGCAGTTACTTTGGTCGACATAGACAATAATAGCATTGCTTTAGGTGATATGACTATTGATACTGAAAACGCAAATAATCTAATCGTACCAATATACGGCCCACTTAGATATAACACAACTTATACGGTAATACTATCTGATCAGTTAACGGATAAATATGGAAATGCGCTAACCGGAGGGCATAGTTGGCAATTTACCACCATGAAAGACACAACACCCGCAACGGTAATTAATGAAAGCCCTAAGGCAAATGAAAAAGCCGTTGCACGTAATACGTTGGTCGAAGTTTTTTTTAGTGAGGCGCTGGATATAGAAAGTGTTAGTGATGCTTTGATTTCTATGAAAAGTCTAGCCGATAATACAGCAGTATCTGGCGCAGTGATCTATGATAGCTATAAACAATCGATTATCTTTACACCGGATGCGTTACTCGATCCTGAAACACAATATGAAATCACATTGCTTGATGGTGCTAAAGATACCGCCAGAAATACTGTGATCGGGACACCTAAAAGTTGGAAATTTACGACTACGGATTTATTCGAAGAAGTGAATAATGTTAAAATCACAGACCAGTACAATGATTATTTAATTGATTATGATAATGATGGAAATGACGACTATTTAGTCATAGAGATATCTGTTGAAGTTTTCTACAGTAGCTATTACAACCTTAACGGTAGTTTATATGATAGTGAGAACACACTAATCGAATGGTCAGGGACAGGCGATATCTATTTAACTAAAGGCAACAACACACTAAAGCTTTATTTTGACGTGACAAAAATAAAAAATACGGCGAAAAGCGGACAGTTTTACCTGAAATCTTTACTACTTTACAGTTACTATGACCCAGAACAGTCGGACTATCGTAGTGAAGCATGGGAGACTTCATCGTATAATGTGTCGACATTCCACTCACCATTAACTTTTAAAGATTTGCCTGCTATTAATATTGCTGCAGATGGTAATATGCATAAAGTTTTCAATTTGAATGACTATATTATCTCTACAGAAGGTACGCCTAGTTTCCAAATCAGTTATGTTTCAAACAATAGCTTTACGGCAGAAATTAAGTCTGATGGTTCTGTTTGGGTTGGTGCAAATAATGTGCAAAATAAATCTTATGTACTAAGAGCCGCTAATACGTTAACTGCGGAAATTGGTATATTTGTGACACTCGACACACTTGATGTAGATAAATCATTCAAAGCCACAGCTACACCATATGCAACTACACCTAACGGAGAAAAAATCCCATCATTGGGGTGGATAGCAATATTATTACTTTGTTTGACTATGGTGATGACTGTTATTCCCATGAGAAAAAATTGGCAGTCTCATTAACGTCTAAAAAACCACCCTTTTTTCTTTTGTTCAGTGTTGTCCATAGCTGATAAATCAGGAATTAATTTTTGTTCAGCCAAATCTCGAAAAACTTTTTTGTCAACTCTGTATTCTTCTTTATCTTTTTTGATTTCTTCTATAGTATTTTCAAGCATTAAAACCTTTTCTTTAAGAAAGCGGATTTCTGTTTTTAGTAACTCATTATCAGTCTGTAAAGTAGTGTTCAAAGTGTCAATATTTGAATTGTTAGAATTGTCCAATTCTTCTTTAATCTCAATGTTCGGATAAACGCGCAATAATTCGGAAACATCAATTTTTCCATTGGGTGTTTTGGATAGTTCACCGTTGTTCAACTTGTCATAAAGAGTTGTTCGGCTAACCCCTGCCAGTTTGGCTGCTTTTGTAATAGAAACAATGTTTTTCATGGTCTATAAAGTGCTGTAAAGTAGTGTTCAGTATACTAAAAATTAAACGTTTTTGTGTCAGAATCATCAAGATTGTTAATTTGACGAATACGGTTTAAAAAAAGGAGATACTTCATGTGGTCATCTGTAATAAAATATTTATTCAATTCGTTAAAATCATTCGTCATAATACTGTTGTTTTCATCAACGGTATAAATAGCTCCTGTTTCAATATTTTCAAACGTCATGCCTTTAGCAATGAAAATGTCTTTGGCGTATTCGGTAAATGCTGCCTTTTTGCGTTGCTTTTCTATAGCACGGCTTTTTTGCTCGGCTTTGCTTAAATTATGCTGCATTTTCTTCTGATTGATGCTTTCTGCTAGTTCAAATTCAGGTTTTCGGTTAAATCTTAGCTGAATATACTTAAATGAACGTCCCACCTTTCGATAGCTAATCTCGAATTCAAAATCAGTGTGCGCGTTGATTTGTTTCAGTGCTGGAGTGATTACTCGTGATTTGAATTCGCCAAATTGACTGTATTTATCACCGATTTGCAATAGCTCTTTGAAATCGTCAATTTTGTACTCTTTATAGGGTTGATTTTGTGAATACCAACTCACAATCAACTCATAAATACGTATCGCGTAAACGCTTGTTAGCTGAGTAATATGCGAGAGGCGGTACTTAGTGAAGTTACTTTTTAACTGCGCGATGTATGGTTTGATTTGATCGTGAAAATAGAGCGTTGCTGTTTGCTCCTCATTATCAAACTCAACTGTAGATACCCAACGAGTAAATAACTCACGTTGACCGCTCTCGCTTTTCATGTGAATACCTCTATCCCATAGCTTTTTGCTCGCAGCTTTGAGATCTCGAAAAGCTTTATCTTTACCTTTGTTGTCGTAGAACAAATCACGCGCTTGCTCAACACTTATAACGTAGCGGTCGCCAATCGCTCCATCAGATTTAACCTGGCTAATGCAAGCAAGCAATAGACGCTGTTCGTTCAACGTCAAATGATAGGATGCTTCGATAATGTCGTTTGACTTGTAAATTAAGTTATTGCTCATGCTCATACAGCATATTGTATGACATATTAAAAAGACTGTCCATTTATTTGTCTTTTTTCCCGACAATTTGTCTTTTTTCCCGACAATTTGTCTTTTTTCCCGACAATTTGTCTTTTTTAGGCTAGTAACAAATTGATTATTAGAGGTTTAATTTGCTCTAAACAGGAATAAACAAGAATAAATAATGCAAAGAAGAAATTTGCCTGTGGATAACTTGATTTCTGCGGTCAATTTTTAGCGCTTACGCGCTCCAACCCTTCGCTCGTTCCTCGCTACGCCCGACCGCTTGCGGTCGCCTTGCGCACTGCGTGCGCTAATTCTGTTCGCTACGCTCAATTTTTTATTTGAGCATAGTAAACCCTGAATTTTTTCTAAAAACGCCAGAAAACGCAAAATAGGAAGCCTGAGCAATATTTTTCAATAGAGTGAATTAGTAAATAGCGAAGTTTGGCGTATATACACACCAAACACCTGCGCGAAATTGGGGTATTTCAGCTTTGTCACGCTCCTTGCGTCGCTACATGGGGCGATGCCCCATCCCCCTAGCTTTCGCTAAGAGTGGTTTTTTTCTTTTTTGATACTTTGAGCCATGCTTTTGCGCAAAATCTCATTTAGGCGCGTTTGATAGCCTTTTCCGTTAGATTTTAGCCACAATAAAACATCAGCATCAACTTTAATCGTGATTTGTTGCTTTTTAGGGCGATATAATTCGGCATTTTCCCAAAAATTTTCGTTTAATTCGGGAATGTCATCTGTATTGATAGCATCATCTTTAATGGCTATCACACGCTTGATATCATCTCTGCTGATGTTTGGTAAGTCTGCTTGTTTGTATTTAACATTTCCCATAGCGTAGCCTTTCTTGTTTAGTCGCTTTTCGTGCGGATATTATGCGGACAATTTCACAATTTTCTTTGTAGTGCTGAACGTGGGCAACCAAAATAACCACTTCGTTAGCAATTTTGCCTATCGTTTGCCAACGGTATTCTCCATTTTCAAATCGGTCTTGTGCCGTATAGCAAAACGGATCGGCAAAAACATGAGCCGCCATTTCAAATGAAACCCCATGCTTTTTCAAATTCAATTGTGCTTTTTGCTCGTCCCATTCAAATATTATCTGCATTAAAGTAATTACTTTTTAATAATTATTATTTAGTAATTATTGTATCAGCGTTGGAATAATTAATCAATACGATGAATTTCACATGTTGAAAAAGTCGCGCTTAGGTGTTTCTCAAAAATTGAGAAACACGCGCTATTAATCACGGCGAACATGATAAGAATGAATGACGTTGGTTTTTGAACAATCACTTGTAATTGAGAAAAAACCAACGCAACGAAACGCAGTGGAGTTTAATTGAATTTTCGCGGATGCTCCCGCGATAAATTCATCATACGAACGGAACAGAAATCAATGCCCAAAAAATGGAGCAGATGACGACTGTCACTACTTTTGCGTAAGCAAAAATGAGGTAGTGACAGTCGTCTCAAATCATGCTAAAATCATTTTATATATTCATTTTCTCATTTTTTTTGAAAGTGAAAAAGGAAAAAAGCCCGCATGAGCTTATCATGCAACCTTTGCGCTAAGCGCACCAAAAGGCGACCATGGTCGGGGCAGTGTCGTCGAGAATTTGCAAAAATTCTACTGATCATTTTGTGAACGGAAATCACATTTTTCATGCATGGAAAGAACGAAAGTCGAAATTGAAAATTTTGACTATTTTTTGGCGAAAGCCAACAAGACGCAATGCGTCAACCCAATGGGGAGCTGAAATTTCCCATTGGGGAAATCACACCTCCCTTTTTTTGAAAAATCAAAATCAAGCGGAGGTGAAAAAGCTTGAATAAAATTAAGCATATGAATCAGTGTCTGTGACTGAAAAAAAACGAACGCAGCTGTTTGAGGTCAGAAAAACCTTTGGTCGAAGTTGGTTACTGAGTACGCTCATTAACTGATAACGGTTAAATAAACAAAGCTGAATTATTTCTCATTGGGTGCGCTCAATGGAGGAAACAGCAAATTAAAACTTAACAAAACAAAATCAAAATATGTCAAAAGCACTAGAAAGGAGTGTTAAGAGCCTTGTTAAACACAACAAGGAAGGCAGTTATTCGACCCATGCGAACCGAGGAAAACGCCTCGATCAAGCCGTTCAACAGTTAGCGGATAGGTATCCTGATTTACACGATTTAAGGAACCTAAAACCGAGGCATATTGATTATTTAGTTGAACGTTGGAAGTCCGAAAATTTGTCTCCAGGCACAATTAAAAATCGGATGAGTGATTTGCGCTGGGTAACGCATAAAATCGATAAAGCAAATATCATGCACCGTACCAACGATGAATATGGTATCGATAGGCGTCAATACATTAATAATGATATTAATAAAGCGAAAACATTGGATGCAAGCCATGTTGAGCAAATGAAAGACCCTTATGTGCAGTTCTCATTAAAACTGCAATCAGAATTTGGTTTACGTCGTGAAGAATCGATTAAGTTTGATGCCTTTTATGCCGACAAAGGCGATCATATCGAATTAAAAAGTACATGGTGCAAAGGAGGTCGTACGCGAGAAATTCCAATTTTGAATCAATCGCAACGCCAATTGCTTGATGAAATTAAAAGCTTTCAGCGAGAGCAGGGCGCACGGGCATTAATACCGCCTGATAAAAACTATATCTCGCAGTTAAAACGCTATGAAAATGTCACTAATCGCGGTGGCGAAAAGAATAATCATGGCTTACGTCATCAATATGCCCAAGACCGCTACAGAACATTGACGGGTTGGGAATGTCCTAATTGCGGTGGTAAAAATTGGAAAGCATTAACTGCCGAAGAAAAAACTATCGATGAAAAAGCACGATTTATAATTACTCAAGAGTTAGGACATAATCGTCTTGATATTGTAGCAAACTATATTGGTAAGTGAGTTATGTGATATAGTGGGTTTTAGATTTTATCAATTATGGAGCATAATTTTATGGTGTATCGTAAGGATATGAGGATATTATTTCTATTAATGACATTCGCTATAATACCGTCATTTATTTTCGCACAAGATACTGATGGTATTTTTTTACCTAAGCTAAAACAACTTGAGTTTTCGTTACGCAAAACGGAAGTGAGTAACTTAGATGGTCGCACTTATTGGCGAACCGAGGGCAACAAGTCTTGTTTATATAGCGATCATTTCTATACAATTGACATTCCTGTTGACCCTGAGAAACTTCATGAGGTTAAGTTTGAAGTAAATAATTATGACATAGATTATAGAGACCCACAAGGGTGCCCTGGGGGTGCTGAGATAGACGTGCTTTATTTAAATGATAACCGTCTGCCAGGTTCATTATCAGGTGCAAATAATTCTTGGAGTAATAATCAGCGAGATTTAGACACATCTATTTTTATTAATGGCGAAAACAAAATATATATCGATACAGACTCTACCAATACTGGGTGCTGGTGTGTTGGTGTTGGTGAAATTGTTGTGAGTGCTATTGTTGATTTTGGTGTGGTTGAAACTTCACCCACGGATAAGGAAAAAAATCGTCAGTTTATTGTCGATAGATCAGATATTACAGTCACTTTTTCTGATGATTACGATCCAGATACGCTAACAAGCGACTCATTTAAATTACAGTACCGTGATGCTAGCGGCAACTATAAAGATGTTGCTGGTGTATTTTCTCAGGTTAGCTCGGATGAATTTAAATTTACGCCTAATACTAATTTAAAAGATGCAATTAAATATTATGTAACTATCGTTTCAGGAGAGTCAGGAATTAAATCAACCACAGGTTCGCCGCTTCCAAGTGATATTGAATATACGTTTGAAACCGTTCCAGACTTATCGTTAGAAGACAATTTTGACTATGGTGATGGTGAAACTTGCGCCCCTAGCAAAGCGCCATGCAAAGGATTAGAATTGGCTATATTCCAAACCTCACGTAATCCGCCATTAGTCAGTCACAAGCCTTTTGTTCGTAGAATCTATACGCGCTGGAAGAAGCATAACGATGTATATGAAGATGATCAAGTTAAGGAGTTATCTTATCAGGTTAGCAAGCTGAATAGCTATTCTCAAGGAGCAGGTGTTAATACTGTTAAACGCCGTGACCAATATAGCAAAAAAGAGATTGCGCTGGGTGAACATACTGTTAATTCCATTGCTCAATCATCAGATACTAGTTTTGAGTTAGAGATAAAACCTTACCCTCAAAAAAATAAAGAGGAAGTAACCTACAGCACCTCATTATCACTATCCAAAAGCCCATCCGTAGATAACTATTCATTTGAGTTTTTGGATTATCAGGGTGTGGGTATGTCGGTAACAACATTACAACCTGGGGGGTATGACGCCGTAAGCAACAATGTAATTAAAAATCAGTTACCTTGGGTTACTGAATTTTTCCCCGTTTCAAAGGTGACGCCTTATAAAACGGGTAGAGTTGCTGAAGTCTATTTTTATCCATACACAGAAACCAGCTTAGAAGATAAAGGTGTATGTAAAGATCCAAATGATTTTTCAATAATAAGAAGCGCTGATGATGAAATGAGCTGCATGCTATGGTTTTCTAGATACTATAATGGTGAACTAAAAAATACAGGAGAAAAACGTACCTATGGAGTGTTAGTAACACCCGCTTACACTAATGGTGTAGTAGGAACCACGCTTGCTTACGCTGGGCGTCGATTAGATGGAAAAAGAACTGACGGCATTGTGATTCAAGAAGGCGGGAAAGGTAGCGATGTTGTTTTTCCACATGAGATGTATCATAGTTTTGGTATCTCTCATGTAAGTGGACGCCCAAACAAAGATAGCATTATTGAAGGATTTCGTTTTTCTCCATTTGAAAACTATTCAAATTTTGAAGGCTCTAAACAAAATGCAGGAGGAGTAAAACCAATATACGATTTAATGTATGCAAATGACCTTAAAGGAATAATTCCTGGAACAAACGTATGGGTGGATTATCGAGACTATAACAAAATTGCTGAAAAGTCTGGTGCGATACTGAAATCCACAACGTTGAAAAACCTCAATCCTAAAAAGATAAATACTAATCCAGTATATTTATGGGTAAGAGGAGAAGCAGATATCTCTAATAATTTTATTGTAATTAATCATACAAAACAGCGAAATTGGAATAATTCCGAGGTGGTTGAGCCAAGTAATTATAGCTGCGATATTCAACTGTTAGATGTTAATAAAAAAGTGCTCAGCGAAGGTGTTTTTGCTATTGAGGCTATTGCTTTTCCAGATGACCCTAATCCATCGACTGGAGGAAGCGTTTTTGGTGGTGTTCTTTGGGATGATGCTGGAGAAACGGTCAGAATGACTTGCGAAAACTTAACTACTGAGTTTTCTGTAATCGATAACAAACCTGTCGTTGAAATTATTAGCCCAGCTGAAAACACCGTGATTAGTGGAGATATTGAATTAATGTGGAATACTATCGATGTGGATGGAGACACCTTATACCAAAACCCTTATCTAGGTGATTTTTTACAGCCTGGTGCTAAAGGCAATAACTTTGTATTTGATTCAACCG
>NZ_WHNW01000018.1 GCF_009362845.1 Ostreibacterium oceani
TATCGTTCATAGTCTGTAAGGTGTGTATATGAGTAATTCATAATCTGGATTCTCCTTTGTAAAAGTAAGCAAGTGCAACGATACACATCTTACTTTTTTATGCAACATCTATATCGTTGCACTTACAAATGGAATTCAGGCGTAAAAAATCCCCGCATTGGCGAGGATTTTTGCTAAGGATTTTTAGGTGAGGCACGATTAATTAAGCGCAGCGCAATTAATTCAGCGCAAAGTCCTTAAGTTCAATGACTTTCCAAGGCAGGCCGTATTGATTCATGTCGGCCATAAATGGGTCTGGGTTTAATTGCTCCATATTCCATACGCCAGGTTGTTTCCAGTGGCCTTGCAGCATCATTTTTGCGCCAATCATTGCAGGTACGCCTGTGGTATAGGAAATGGCTTGTGATTTTACTTCTGCGTAACACGCTTCATGATCGCAGATGTTGTAAAGATAATAGGTTTTCTTTTCGCCATCTTTAATGCCTGTGACGACGCAGCCGATACAGGTTTTGCCCTTAGTGCGTGGACCAAGACTTGCTGGGTCAGGTAATAACTGCGCAAGAAATTGAATGGGCACAATTTTTTGGCCTTTATAGTCAACCGGTTCAATGCCTGTCATGCCAACATTGCCCAATACTTCGAGGTGTTTCAGATAATTGTCTGAAAAGCTCATCCAAAATTGGGCGCGTTTAAGGCTTGGGTAATGCTTTGCTAATGACTCAAGTTCTTCGTGGTATAAACGGTAAATGGTAAAGTCACCGATTTCTTCTGGGCAAGTAAACGCGGCTTTTGTTGACATGGCCGGGGTGGTGACAAATTGACCGTTTTCAAAGTGGCGGCAATCGGCGGTCACTTCGCGGATATTTATTTCGGGATTAAAATTGGTGGCAAATGGATAGCCATGATCACCGCCATTGACATCAATAATATCGAGTGTTTCGATTTCGTCGAAATAATGCTTGGCTAAATAGGCGGTAAAGACATTGGTTGCCCCTGGATCAAAACCTGACCCTAATAAAGCCGTCAGTCCCGCTTTTTTAAATTTATCTTGATATGCCCATTGCCATTTGTATTCAAATTTGGCGGTATCAAGTGGTTCGTAATTGGCGGTGTCAAGATAATCAACGCCGGCTTCAAGACAGGCATCCATAATACTTAAATCTTGATAAGGTAGGGCAACATTGATCACCAATTTAGGTTGCTCTTGCTTTAATAGTGCGGTCAGTTCGGCAACATTATCGGCATCGACTGCGGCTGTTTTAATGTCGCGGTTAAGGCTGGATTTAATGTCTGCGGCAATGGCATCACATTTTGATTTCGTGCGCGAGGCCAGTACGATGTCACTGAACACGTCCACTAACTGTGCGCATTTATGCGCGACAACATTGCCGACACCGCCGGCTCCAATAATCACAACTTTAGACATATTAACCTCTTAACCTTGTTTGTATATTAGCGTTCAAAATAAGTGTAACCTTGTAAGCTTTGGCGGAAAGCGCCCAGTATACTTTTGCGAATTTTAGGGGTGATTTTACCTTTTTGTACGGCATTTTCACAGATTTTTCTGAGTTGTTCTAGCATAATAGCGGGTGTGTATTCGACATAACTCAGCACATCAGCGATGCTGTCGCCCTCGAACTCACGGCGAAATTCAAAGCTATCTTCGCCATTAATATGGACGCTAACGACATTGGTATCACCAAATAAATTATGCAAATCGCCCAGGGTTTCTTGGTAAGCACCGACTAAAAACACACCCAAATAGTACTCTTCGTCTTGGCGTAGCGCATGCAGTGGAATGGTTTCGTGGTACTCGTTGTTTAAAATAAAACGATCAATGCGGCCATCGCAGTCGCAGGTTAAATCCGCGATAATGGCCTCTGTGCTAGGAAACTCATCCAGTCGGTGAATTGGCATAATAGGAAAGACTTGGTCGATTGCCCACACATCGGGTAATGATTGAAACAGGCTGAAATTGCCGTAATAAATGCTCGCAATTGTTTTGGGAATGTCTTCTAAGGCTTGTGGGATTCGCGATAGTTTGGGCATCAGCAAGCGGATTTGATTTAAAATGGCGAGTGTCATTTCTTCGGCCATGGCGCGTTCACGCAAACTGGCTTGTCCGCGCTGGAATAGTTGGCGTACTTCATCACGATAATAAATGGCATCGTTAAAAGTCTCTTGGACATTGTGGAGGCTCAGCTGTTGATGCGCCTCAAACAAGTTAACCAGTGCTTCAGGCCATTCGTCGTCAATAGCGGCAGGTAGGTGATACGCCTGTTTACTGCGTACACTGAGGATATTAAATAACAGCATGGACGAATACGCCACGGTTGAACGCCCTGATTCTGACACGATATGCGGGTGCTCAATGCCGAGTGGGTCTAGCGTTTCGATGACGGTTTCAATGACATTGGTACAGTATTCGCTGATGCCATAATTCATGCTATGCGAGGTGTTGCTTTGGCTGCCATCATAGTCAACGGCAAGGCCGCCGCCAATATCGAGGTAACCCATGGGTGCGCCTTCGGCGATTAGCCCTGCGTAGTATTGGCAGGTTTCTTGGATACCAATCCTGACATTACGGATATTGGGGATTTGTGAGCCTAAGTGGCAGTGCAGCAGCTGTAGGCAATCAAGCTTATCCGCCGCTTTTAAAATCTCTACCGCACGCAAAATGCCCGCCGTAGATACGCCAAAAATGGAGCCGTCACCGCTGTCACCACTCCAATGTCCATCGACAGTGGTCGCCAAGCGAACACGAATGCCAATCAATGGATCAACGCCAAGTTTGTTGCTTTGTGCTAGGATGGTTTCTAGTTCTTCGCTAGACTCAATGACGAAAAAGCAGTTGTAGCCCATCGCAATGGCGTATAGTCCCAGCTCGATGAATTCTTCGTCTTTGTAGCCATTGCAAATGATTAAGCTATCAAAATCATTTAATTGCGACAAAGCAATCAAGAGTTCGGCTTTGCTGCCTGCCTCTAGTCCGTGCTTGTAGCGTTTGCCAAAACTCGCAATTTCCTCAATAACATGGTATTGCTGGTTGACTTTGATAGGGAAAACGCCACGATAAAATCCGCGATAGTCAACCCGTTGCATCGCGTCGGCGAAGCTATCATTAATCAGGCGAATACGTTCGTCGAGTAGATTCTCAATCCGCAAAACACAAGGCATATCAAGCCCGCGTGACTTCATTCCCTCGACAATATCCGTGATAGCCACGGTGATGGGTTTTTCATTAACAGTAACATTAATGCAGGCATTGCCTTGGTCGTTTATGGAGAAATAACCTGCACCCCACGCACTAGGGCCATATAGTTGGACGCTGTCAGCAACAGTCCAATTATTGTCATTTTTTTCAGAAAGCCATTGTGTCAATTCTCAAGTCCTCACTTAACAAATCACGATAAAATTGTCTGCCAATGGTAAGGCGTTTTGCCTGAAAATCAAAGCCCATTTTTGTTCAAACGTGTAAGAATTGTCAATTGATAAATAAATGACCAATTTTTTTGTGGTTTAAAAAATGGACTATTAATACAAATTATTTATTTTGTTATAAAAATTCATTTATTGGTACTGTTTTTTGAATGGCGGTCTATTGGTGCTTTATTGGTGGCTTAAAAGAGATGGCGAAATTTTTTGACAAACTAATTGACATTTGTCGCGACAAAGTTATCATTTGTTGCAAATGATAATCGTTATCATTTATGACGTAGTTAATATTAACCCATTACTTAACCCATTATAGGAGACGTTTATTATGACAAATAGCGCATATCAAATGAAAAAAAATTCAGTGAAAAAAAATCTAATGAAAAAAAATTTGGTTGTTGTTTTATTCGCGGGCGTTGTTGCGCTATGCATGCCAGCAGCCTATGCAAGCGAGGAAAAAGCACGTGTCGATCATTTCCAAGCGGTAGAATCAGAGACGCTTGCCCAAGCAGTTGAGAATTTATCAACGTATAACCAAAAATTGGCGACACTTTTGCAAAAAGACGAAATAACACCGCAAGAAATGCACAGTATCCATAAATTGACCTACACATTAGAAGAAGCGTTACAAAAAATGCAAACTGAGATTGCCTCGCTGGCAGTGACGTTAGAAGAAGTCCATTTAGGGTCAGAGCGTGTAGATGTTGTGCGTGTTAAAGATAATGGCAAACAGTATCTTGAGGGTAGCCAGCCGTTGACTAAAGCCGCTGACTAACAATATTGTTTTTTTGCGTCTTGGGCTCTATTTGCAAGTGCCGTAATAAAATGTTGCATAAAAAACAAGATACGTATCGCTGCACTTTTATTTCTTTATGCTGGTAGTTGTTTATTTTTTGCTGGATTGAATACGGTGTAATGTAAGACTAACGTTGCGATTATGATGGCGGCAAAGACGCAGATAATATTAGGCGGGACACCTTCTGTATCGTAAAACTGTTTGAGGCTACGCAATACAGGGATATGAATTAAATACAAGCTATAACTGCATTTGCCTATAAACTGTAATCCAGAAAAAGTCGCTATTGACTCGGCGATAGGGTGGCGAGAAACTTGAACAACAAAGAAAATAATAATGCTTCCTGAATTCCATTTGTAAGTGCAACGATATAGATGTTGCATAAAAAAGTAAGATGTGTATCGTTGCACTTGCTTACTTTTACAAAGGAGAATCCAGATTATGAATTACTCATATACACACCTTACAGACTATGAACGATACCACATATTTATTTTACGCAAAAGCAAAATTTCATTGTCTGAAATTGCGCGTAAGCTTGGTCGAGATAAATCCACGATTAGCCGAGAGATTCAGCGCAATACGGGCAAGCGTGGCTACCGACCAAAACAAGCAAATCATTTAGCTCAAGGTCGTAAACGCAAAGGCAATCAACAAATCACCGACTTTGGCTTTGCCTACATAAGCTATCTGATTGAAAACGATTGGTCACCAGAACAAATCCATGGGCGCCTTAAACTGATGGGCTGGATTGATGTGCCGAGTATTGAGCGTATCTATCTGTTTATCTATGCCGATAAAGCAAATGGTGGCAAGCTTTATCAGCATCTTCGCTGTCAAAAACAACGTCGCAAGCGCTACGGCTCAGGTCAACAAAGACGCGGACAAATTGTTGATCGGCGTGATATTGATGAGCGTCCTGCGGTTGTTGATAAGCGCAGTCGCTTCGGTGACTTCGAAGGCGACACCATTGTCGGCAAACAACACAAAGGGGCGCTGCTAACCTTAGTCGAGCGTAAGACCCGATTGTGTATCATCAGACCTCATCAAAATCGCCGTGCATCAACCATTGCCAGTAGCAGCATCGAAGCACTTAGGCCATTCAAAGCACGTACCGTCACGTATGATAACGGCAAAGAGTTTGCCAATCACAAAGACATCGCAAATGCTTTGCATATCGATGTTTACTTTGCCAAACCGTATGCGTCATGGCAACGAGGAAGCAATGAAAACATGAATGGTTTGATTCGTCAATATCTACCTAAATCGCAACGGCTTGACACAGTGACGCTTGAGCAAACACAATTTATCGAACACAGATTAAACAACCGACCCCGAAAAGTACTAGACTACCAAACACCACTTGAGGTATTATCTAGATGTTAGACCGTTGCACTTGCAAATGGAATCCGCC
>NZ_WHNW01000019.1 GCF_009362845.1 Ostreibacterium oceani
CTGCTATTTAGCCGTGGATTATAAGCTTAACCTATCATCAAATAAACCAGCCGAGTATTACTCACCGAAACCAAGGCTTTTTTCATAAAAAAACGGACACGTTAATAACGTATCCGTTTTCATTATTTAACCTTAATTGGCTAGATCTGTTGATTATTAATTACTTTATTGATTTTCGACGACGAATCAACCCAAAAGCCACTACACCAGTCATCAACGACAATAACCCCATAACACTCGTCGATGGAATATTCTCTGTTGTTGAGGCTACCGCGAAGTTCGTCGCCGTAGAGAAGACATCTCTTCTTCCATTCGTATCATCCGCGACTAAGTTTGTTGCAAATGAGTCAAAAGCAACGTAGCGCCCATCAGCAGAAATCGAAGGATTATATGAACCATTATTGCTCTCTAAATCGTTGCTATCGACACTGAAACGCGTGGTGACGCCCGTTTGTGTATCGTGTACGAAGATATCTTGAGCACCATTCGTATCTCCCGTGACCAAGTTTGTTGCATCTGAGTAAAAAGCAACGTAGCGCCCATCAGCAGAAATCGAAGGGATTTGTGAATAATCATCGCCCTCTACACCGCTACTGTCAACGCTGACACGCGTGGTGACGCCCGTTTGTGTATCGTGTACGAAGATATCAAGATTCCCATTCGTATCCCCCGCGACCAAGTTTGTTGCACCTGAGTGAAAAGCAACGTAGCGCCCATCAGCCGATATCGAAGGGGCATATGAACCATTATTACCCGCTATACCATTACTATCAACGGCATTTGCATTATTACGAATTACAATGGGCATTAATTTTTTAGGTCATGGATTAGTTCGTTTTACAAAATTAGACGGCTTTAGAGATTGGATGATCACTACATTTCAAGACAGTTTAATACCAACTTTTGCCGTTACAGTTTGGGGAAGTGTATTACCTTTTTTGGAATTTGGAATTGGATTATTATTAATCTTGGGATTATTCACTTATCGAGCAAGTAGTGCAGGAGCGATAGTAATCATTATTCTTTTATTTGGTTCAACATTAATAGAAAATTGGGAATGGGCAGGAATGCAGATGATTTACGCCCTATTCTTTTACTTTTTAATATCCAATGTAGAAAAAAATAGTTGGTCAATTGATAATTTAATTAATAAGTAATCTAAAAATTAAATCCATAAACAAAAAAGGCTATTGGAAATTTACTTAGGTAAATAGTTTCAAAGACACTTTGCAAAAAAATAGTAAGAATGCTATTGTAGCATTTTTATAATTAGTCTTGTAAATCTAAATCAAGTATTTTAACAGTTTAAATACTAAAAATATTCTTAAATTAGAAAACATTGAAATACAACGTTAACTTTTATATCAAATAGAATTTAAAATAATGAAAAAAACACTTTTTACACCATACAATATGAATGGAATTTCATTAGAAAATCGTTTTCTAATGGCGCCAATGACACGTTCAAGAGCTTCTCAACCTAACGACATTCCTAATAAACTAATGGCTGAGTATTATGGACAAAGAGCATCTGCAGGTCTCATAATTACAGAAGCAAGCCAAATATCATTACAAGGAAAAGGATATGCTAAAACGCCTGGTATCTACACCCAAGATCAAATTGATGGATGGAAATTAGTCACAAATGAGGTGCACAAAAAAAGAAGTAAAATATTTTTACAATTATGGCATGTCGGTAGAGTTTCTAGTTCACAAGTAAATGGATTACAACCCATGGGACCATCCGCAAAAACAGCTAAAGAAACTACAGTATATATATTTGATGGAGCACCTAAAGGAGATGCTACTTTTGTGCCTGTAGAAGAACCAAAGGCAATGACAAAGGAAGACATAAAACATGTCATTCAAGAATTTAAAATGGCTGCTAAAAATGCAGTTGAAGCAGGTTTTGATGGTGTAGAGATTCACGGAGCAAATGGGTATTTAATCGATCAATTTTTAAGAAGCAACTCAAATATAAGAACAGACGAATACGGAGGAAGTCAAGAAAATAGAATAAGACTACTTACAGAAATTACGCAAGCAGTTGCAAACGAAATAGGAATAGAAAAAACAGGTGTTAGGTTATCACCTTTTATCAGTTTTAAAGATATGAATGACCCAGAAATTTTAGAAACAATAATGTTAGCATCTAAAAAACTGGAAGAGATTGGAGTAACCTACATTCATTTATGTGAAGCCGATTGGGATGATGCTCCAGAAATACCAAAGACTTTTAGAACTGAATTACGAAACACTTTTAGTAAAACGATTATTGCAACAGGAAATAAAACACCAACAGAAGCCAATGAATTATTAGAAAAGAATCTAGTAGACCTAGTAGGTTTTGGTCGTAAATTCTTAACCAATCCAGACTATCCAAAACGAGTAGAATTGAATACTGAAATGAACGAAATTACCGATAATCATACATTATTTGGTGGTGGAACTGAAAGAGGTTATACGGATTATCCTTTTTTAGACAAAAATATATAATCCTTCTATTACCAATGCATACGTCATACAAACCAAACGGAAAAATAAAAGTCAAAGTGAAATATCAATCAAGTAGACAACTAACAGTCAAACAACTGCCTGTAAGCTAAATACCAAGGCTAACATCGCCACTATATAATATTTTTTCATTGTGCTATTCCTAACAATCTGATTATGTTCACTTAATATTCTAACTCATTTGTTGCTGTTTTTCTAATTATTGCTGAGTTCATCTCCAGTCCAATCATAACGAACGACCTCATACGGCAATGTGTGGTGTGCTGCCGTGATGTTTGCTTGAGCGACAAATATTTTACTTAAAATATACACTAACTTTAGAGGGATTACAGTGTGAGTCAGCATCATAAACCAGCTGAGTATTACTCACCGAAATAAGGCTTTTCTCATAAAAAAACGGACACGTTAATAACGTATCCGTTTTCATTATTTAACCTTGATTGGCTAGATCTGTTGATTATTAATTACTTTATGAATTTTCGACGACGAATCAACCCAAAAGCCACTACACCAGTCATCAACGACAATAACCCCATAACACTCGTCGATGGAATATTCTCTGTTGATGATGATGGTGCCGCGAAGTTCGTCGCCGTAGAGAAGACATCTCTTCTTCCATTCGTATCATCCGCGACTAAGTTTGTTGCAAATGAGTCAAAAGCAACGTAGCGCCCATCAGCAGAAATCGAAGGATTATATGAACCATTATTGCTCTCTAAATCGTTGCTATCGACACTGAAACGCGTGGTGACGCCCGTTTGTGTATCGTGTACGAAGACATCAGCAACCCCATTCGTATCCCCCGCGACCAAGTTTGTTGCACTTGATTGAAAAGCCACGTAGCGCCCATCAGCAGATATCGAAGGGACTTGTGAGAAATCATCACCCCCTATATCGCTGCTATCGACACTGACTCGCGTTGTCACGCCCGTTTGTGTATCATGTACGAAAATATCTCTCGTTCCATTCGTATCCCCCGCGACCAAGTTTGTTGCATCTGATGAAAAAACAACGTAGCGCCCATCAGCAGAAATCGAAGGATCAGATGAATAACTATCACTCGCTACACCACTACTATCGACACTAACACGCGTGGTGTTCCCCGTTTGTGTATCGTGGACGAAGACATCAGCAGTCCCATTCATATCCCCTGCGACCAAGTTTGTTGCATTTGACCAAAAAGCAACGTAGCGGCCATCAGCAGAAATCGAAGGATCAGATGAATAACTATCACTCGCTACACCACTACTATCGACACTAACACGCGTGGTCACGCCCATTTGTGTATCGTGTACGAAGATATCAGCAGCCCCATTCGTATCCCCCACGACCAAGTTTGTTGCATTTGACTGAAAAGCCACGTAGCGCCCATCAGCAGATATCGAAGGGTTATATGAATGACTATCGCCCTCTACACCGCTACTATCGACACTGACACGCGTGGTCGCACCCGTTTGTGTATCGTGTACGAAGATATCTTGAACACTATTCGTGTCCCCAGCGACTAAGTTTGTTCCTCTTGATGAAAAAGCAACGTAGCGCCCATCAGCAGAAATCGAAGGGACAGTTGAATTATCATCGCCCTCTGTTCCCGAACTATCAACACTAACACGTGTGGTGACGCCCGTTTGTGTATCGTGGACGAAGACATCATCACGCCCATTCGTATCCCCTGCGACTAAGTTTGTTGAATTTGATGAAAAAGCAACGTAGCGCC
>NZ_WHNW01000020.1 GCF_009362845.1 Ostreibacterium oceani
ATCGCCCTCTGTTCCCGAACTATCAACACTAACACGTGTGGTGACGCCCGTTTGTGTATCGTGGACGAAGACATCATCACGCCCATTCGTATCCCCTGCGACTAAGTTTGTTGAATTTGATGAAAAAGCAACGTAGCGCCCATCAGTAGATATCGAAGAGGAATATGATTGACTATCGCCCTCTGTTCCCAAACTATCGACACTGACGCGTTCGATTGCTTGCGTACCCGTTACCAAGGCTAACATCGCCACTATATAATATTTCTTCATTGTGTTACTCCTAAGGACTTAAGAAAGATGACTAAGATTTTAACTTATTTACTGCTGTCTTTCTAATTACTTTATGAATTTTCGACGACGAATCAACCCAAAAGCCACTACACCAGTCATCAACGACAATAACCCCATAACACTCGTCGATGGAATATTCTCTGTTGTTGATGCTACCGCTAAGTTTGTCGCCGTAAAGAAGACATCTAGATTATTGTTCGTATCCCCCGCGACCAAGTTTGTTGCAACTGAGTCAAAAGCTACGTAGCGCCCATCAGCAGATATCGAAGGATTAAGTGAATCATTATCGCCCTCTACACCACTACTGTCAACGCTGACACGCGTGGTGACGCCCGTTTGTGTATCGTGGACGAAGACATCAGCAATCCCATTCGTATCCCCCGCGGCCAAGTTTGTTGCATATGACTCAAAAGCCACGTAGCGCCCATCAGCAGAAATCGAAGGGCTATATGAATGACTATTGCCCTCTACACCGCTACTATCGACACTGACACGCGTGGTGACGCCCGTTTGTGTATCGTGTACAAAGATATCATCATATCCATTCGTATCCCCCGCGATCAAGTTTGTTGCAAATGACTGAAAAGCCACGTAGCGCCCATCAGCAGAAATCGAAGGGATAGTTGAAAAACTATCGCCCTCTGTTCCCAAACTATCGACACTGACACGCGTGGTCGCACCCGTTTGTGTATCGTGTACGAAAATATCATCAGTCCCATTCGTATCCCCCGTGACTAAGTTTGTTGCATTTGACGTAAAAGCCACGTAGCGCCCATCAGCAGATATCGAAGGGCTTTGCGAGAGACCATCGCCCTCTGTCCCCACACTATCGACACTGACACGCGTGGTGTCCCCCGTTTGTGTATCGTGTACGAAGATATCAGTATTCCCATTCGCATCCCCCGCGACTAAGTTTGTTGCAGTTGACGTAAAAGCAACGTAGCGCCCATCAGCAGATATCGAAGGATCACTTGAATAACCATCGGCCTCTACACCACTACTATCGACACTGACACGCGTGGTGTTCCCCGTTTGTGTATCGTGAACGAAGACATCTAACGTCCCATTCGTATCCCCCGCGACCAAGTTTGTTGCCCTTGAGTTAAAAGCCACGTAGCGCCCATCAGCAGAAATCGAAGGGATAGTTGAAAAACTATCGCCCTCTGTTCCCAAACTATCAACGCTGACACGCGTGGTCGCACCCGTTTGTGTATCGTGTACGAAGATATCAGTAGTCCCATTCGTATCCCCCGCGACCAAGTTTGTTGCAAATGACTGAAAAGCCACGTAGCGCCCATCAGCAGATATCGAAGAGCTAAATGAATCTCTATCGCCCTCTGTTCCCAAACTATCGACACTGACGCGTTCGATTGCTTGCGTACCCGTTACCAAGGCTAACATCGCCACTATATAATATTTTTTCATTGTGCTATTCCTAACAATTAGATTATGTTCACTTAATATTCTAACTCATTTGTTGCTGTTTTTCTAATTATTGCTGAGTTCAATACATATTGTATTGAACTTTTTTGTTGATTAATGATAACTTGTTTTGGTGAAAGCAGCCCATGTCCTTTATGCGGTCGATACGTGTTGTAGAGAAATAAAAACGAAGAAACTTCTAGCTCTTCTTTCATTAAAATAGAAAATCTAACAACATCACTTTAAGTAATAGCAACACATTAAGTAACACAGCATTTAAAATTAAAATTTATATTATTAAATAACAATAGCCTAAATGACAATATCGAATCCCTC
>NZ_WHNW01000021.1 GCF_009362845.1 Ostreibacterium oceani
GGATGGGGTTTATTAAATCTAGCTTTGTTTTTAGTTATTTAAGTTGAATTATTCACTTGTAAGACAGCAGTATAATAGTTTGCATATTATCAGTTAAATTCGGTACTACAAAATTTAGATACATTTCGCAACCACATCGCTGTGGATAAATATAAAAAGAGGTTGGCGTATGTATTAGATTCTACTAACCCCATACCTTTTGTCCTGTACATTACGTCTGTTCTTGTCTCTTATTTTTGCTAAATACGAAGCGCGATAAACTATTTCCTTTCTTATGGTCTCGTCGCCTCTTCTGTAGTTATAATAGCAGTTTTCAGGCATGTGGTGCTTGCCATATTTTGCCCAGATATCCTTTATCAAATGTTGTATATTAAATGAACTTTGAATTTTGTTACCGTCTAAAATAAGAATCAAATGGTAGTGTTTCTCGAGCTTTGCATTATATTCAGTCACATATTGATAATGAATCTTATTAAAGCCATATTCCTTTTTCAAAATGTGCTTTAACTTTGTCATAAAAGGCGTAAACAAATTCTTTCTAGATTTTTTTAGTTGTGATTTAAGGCGGAGGTCAACTCGCAATATAAAGAGTTTGTTATAATGAGACTCCATATAATCAAACCTATCAACAAACTGTTTGAGTATGTCTGGATAAATACCCCACCTTTTCTCTTTGTCAGTATTCACAGGATATATGATATCTCGATATAGCCAATTATCTTCATAGTGTATTGTTCTCATACGATCACTTAATGATTCCTCTACTTAATATTTGTTCATTGCTTTATTACTTTATTGTTACTATGGGGTTAGATATTATTAAGTACCTTTGTTATAGACCTGATATAAAAGCTATCCCATGTGGCTATATATAAGCTACAGGCAGAATAGAGCTGATTACAAACCTATTAAATAACAACTAAATCAACCCACTAAAACCCATTATGTGTCAGAAGGCTTCAGTGAATTTAACCATTCTTTTACCTCATGCTCATACCAACCAACACTGCGCCCACCGAGACTAATAGATTTTGGGAATTGCTTTTCCTCCATTCGACGATAGATAGTTGACTTAGATAGCCCCGTAAGAGCAATAACATCATCAAACCTAATGACTCTCATTGCAATTCGTTGATTAAGCTCGTCTTGAGAAAAATGGTTTTTACTATCCTTCATATTTTTTCACCTTTAATTTAGTATTTAAAAGGTTATAGTAGGGACAAAAAACAATGTTTAAAATTGGGGAAACTAGGGTTTGTTTAACCCCAAAATTTTATATGTTGGTGTATTTGGCTTCAGAGGGATAATTTTTTAAATAGGGGGAGGCTTCCTTCTATTTAAAATATTATGCTGTCTTATTTTTTTGCTAGGTTTTCTGCCAGAACGGAATTTTATTACATCCCCTAATTCTTTGTTACTAGCTTTTCTCAAGAAGTCATCTTTGCCGTGGTTAAAGATGTTAGATCTGTTAACTGTTTTCATATAATGATATATACAATTAGGATATTCCTTTAGTGGCTTTTTATTTTTAGTCACATAGTTAATATATTCTTCATAACTACTATGTAGCTTGTCCCAGACCTCATCCTTTTTCAAATTACAAAAACCATCTCGATC
>NZ_WHNW01000022.1 GCF_009362845.1 Ostreibacterium oceani
AATTGGCTAGATCTGTTGATTATTAATTACTTTATTGATTTTCGACGACGAATCAACCCAAAAGCCACTACACCAGTCATCAACGACAATAACCCCATAACACTCGTCGATGGAATATTCTCTGTTGTTGAGGCTACCGCTAAGTTTGTCGCCGTAAAGAAAACATCTCCAGCATTATTCGTGTCCCCCGCGACCAAGTTTGTTGCATATGACTCAAAAGCCACGTAGCGCCCATCAGCAGAAATCGAAGGGCCAGTTGAATAACTATCGCCCTCTATATCATTGCTATCGACACTGACACGCGTGGTGACGCCCGTTTGTGTATCGTGTACGAAAATATCGAGCGTTCCATTCGTATCCCCCGCGACTAAGTTTGTTGCATTTGACGTAAAAGCCACGTAGCGCCCATCAGCAGATATCGAAGGGCTTTGCGAGAGACCATCGCCCTCTGTCCCCACACTATCGACACTGACACGCGTGGTGTTCCCCGTTTGTGTATCGTGCACGAAGATATCAGCAACCCCATTCGTATCCCCCGCGACCAAGTTTGTTGCACTTGAGTAAAAAGCCACGTAGCGCCCATCAGCAGAAATCGAAGGATTATATGAACCATTATCACCCTCTGTTCCCACACTATCAACGTTGACACGCGTGGTGACGCCCGTTTGTGTATCGTGGACGAAGATATCAGTATTCCCATTCGTATCCCCCGCGACCAAGTTTGTTGCAGTTGACGTAAAAGCAACGTAGCGCCCATCAGCAGAAATCGAAGGAGTTTGTGAATAACTATCGGCCTCTGTTCCCACACTATCAACGCTGACACGCGTGGTGACGCCCGTTTGTGTATCGTGTACGAAGATATCAGCATTCCCATTCGTATCCCCCGCGACCAAGTTTGTTGCAAATGACTGAAAAGCCACGTAGCGCCCATCAGCAGATATCGAAGAGCTAAATGAATCTCTATCGCCCTCTGTTCCCAAACTATCGACATTGACACGCGTGGTGTCCCCCGTTTGTGTATCGTGGACGAAGACATCAGTAGTCCCATTTGTATCCCCTGCGACTAAGTTTGTTGCATTTGACTGAAAAGCCACGTAGCGCCCATCAGCAGAAATCGAAGGGGTATTTGAATGACTATCGCCCTCTGTTCCCGAACTATCAACACTAACACGTGTGGTGACGCCCGTTTGTGTATCGTGGACGAAGACATCATCACGCCCATTCGTATCCCCTGCGACTAAGTTTGTTGAATTTGATGAAAAAGCAACGTAGCGCC
>NZ_WHNW01000023.1 GCF_009362845.1 Ostreibacterium oceani
GATGAAACGCTTTACGATAATCTATCCGAGACTAGTCGTCCTGCGGGATGGGATTCTTTGATTGTTCCGCCAGATTTGTTGGTAGGTAGTGGGGAATACGATGCCTTTGTCACTGGGCCTGAATTAGCGGTGGGTGATAGTGTGGGTGAGTTTGTCATACGATTTGAGTGGTTGGGCATGGGTGAGCCTGGTGTGCAGCCGTTTTCGATTATTGATCCTGTGACCTTTGTCAGTGTGTTTGACGGGACGACGGTCATCGCGCCCAATTCGGGGAATGCGACACCTGCTGCTATTCCATCTGTGTCGTCATGGGGCCTGTTGAGTTTGATGCTGAGTTTGATGCTCTGTTTTTTAGCGGGCAGTTTCATGCTAAGCTATCGTCAGCGAATGAGTGCATTCAAATCATAGGACAATAGGACAGTAGGACAGTAAGGCAATAGGGCAATAGGATTAAAGATTATCAAAATAGCCAAAATAGCCATCTTAATCATGTCAGTATTTATCCATTAACCATTTAATTATTTCACCACGCAATTATTTACTAGGAAATCAACACAGGAGCCGTTATGAAACCAACCACCCTTAATCACCCATTTGCGCGTACGCTCAGTCGCGCAGGCAATGTTGTATTGAAAACCACATTGAAAACGACGCTAAAAAGCACCTTACTCGCGCTAACCCTACTTGCAGGAACCGCTTGGTCGGCACAGGAGACCTTAACCCCTGAGCAAGCGGCGATGGATAACACGCAATATGAGCAAGTCACGCGCCAGCGTGTGAGTCGTAGAGATGTTCGGTTTGAGTACAAGGCAACACTGGTCAACAAAACCGAGCGGACGCTCACCAATATCAGCGCTACGGTTAAGGCAACCCCAGCATCAGAAGCCCCCGATACTAATGTCACGGCAATGCCTGAGACCACGGTGACGTTTCCTGATTTAGCGCCGGGTGAGTCGGCACTGTCCAACGAGACATTTGAAATGACGCTAGACCGCACACGGCTTTTTTCGTGGGACAATATCACCTGGCAAGTGCGCGCCGATGGGCAAGAGGAGGATGAAGAAGTTGATTTATCCGACCCTGAGGCCATCATCCCCGCCCACCCAGGCGAGGCGGGGAAACTAACCCT
>NZ_WHNW01000024.1 GCF_009362845.1 Ostreibacterium oceani
GCTGCAGATTATTTAGCTTAGCCTCAGCTTCCTGTTCCCGCCTTGATTCAATCATAGATGCGTAAAACCCAATGGCACTCATTTCGTAGAATCCATGATGCTCAAACAAAGCTTCCCATTCATCATAGGCAAATTTACTGATATCAAGAAAGCGCTCAGCTAAATGATAGTATTTTTCATTCCCATCTTTGAGTTCTTTGTCATAGGCTTCATAGTCCATTTTTTCAATTAACAGGTAATCTAAATACTCTTCGAATGTATTATATGTCATTTTAAATCTCTTTTAACTCACCTAAATAGTCACTCCAATATTGCATCATTTCTAGCCTTTTTTCAAAATAATCAGCATGGTTATAACTAGCCCTAATGGTATTAATGTCTTGATGGGCTAACTGTTTTTCAATAACCAATGTTTCAAAGCCTTTTTCATGTAAGACTGTGCTTGCCATGCCCCTAAAACCGTGAGCAACTATTTTATCTTTATATCCTAGTGTATGCAGTGCTTGATTGAGACTGTTTTCACTCATGGTGCGTGACGATTTACTCGCGTGAGGGAAAAGAAAAGCGCGATTTCCAGTGACGTTATGTAGCTCTTGCAACATCGCTAATACTTGAGATGACAAAGGCACAATATGTGTTTGTTTCATTTTCATTTCTTCAGCGGGTATTTTCCATCGTTTCAAATCAAAATCAATATACGCCCATTTAGCAAAACGTATTTCATTTGGTCTTAACATTAAATGTGGGGCTAGTTTTAGTGCCTGTCTAACGACAAATGTACCTTGATAGTTATCTATGTCACGTAACAACTGTCCTATCTCTTTAGGGTCTGTTATGGTTGGCATGTTTTTAGGCTTTGATTTAGTTAATGCACCATTAATGGCATGACAAGGGTCATTAGCACACGCCCCATTCATGATTCCATGTCTAAATACTTGACTCATTATTCCTTTGCATCGTTTAGCCGTTTCGTAAAGCCCCTTGTTTTCAATCCCCTTTAGAAAATCAAGAATGGATTTACTTGATATG
>NZ_WHNW01000025.1 GCF_009362845.1 Ostreibacterium oceani
TCACCATCGCAGTCTGCGGCTGCCCATGTGGTATTGCTTGCATCATAACCGGTATAGCCTGGGGCTTGCATTGGGTCGCATGCGTTGGCTGGGTCGCTGCCGTTAGCCACTTCGGCGTCATCAGAGATACCATCACCATCGCTGTCTTCTGCAAGGTATGGATCGCTACCGTTGGCGGCTTCATCGCCGTTGGTGACACCGTCGCCATCGCAGTCTGCGGCTGCCCACGTGGCATTGCTTGCATCATAACTCGTATAGCCTGGGGCTTGAGCGGGGTCACACGCATTGACTGCGTCGCTGCCGTTTGCCACTTCATCGCCATCGCTGATGCCATCACCGTCGCTATCGGCAAGCGTTGGGTCCGTACCAGCAGCGGTTTCTTGGTCATTGGTGAGGCCATCGCCGTCTTGGTCACAGTTGCCTGCATTGACATCTGGGCTACAAGGATTGACTGGGTCAGAGCCGTTTGCCACTTCATCGCCATCGCTGATGCCATCACCGTCGCTATCGGCAAGCGTTGGGTCCGTACCAGCAGCGGTTTCTTGGTCATTGGTGAGGCCATCGCCGTCTTGGTCACAATTGCCTGCATTGACATCTGGGCTACAGGCATTGACTGCGTCGCTGCCGTTTGCCACTTCATCGCCATCGCTGATGCCATCACCGTCGCTATCGGCATTGTTTGGATCCGTGCCTGCGGCGGTTTCTTGGTCGTTGGTCAGTCCATCACCGTCTGGGTCACAAGTGCCCAAGGTCGCGTTAGGGTTACAGGCATCGAGTGGATCAGAGCCATTTGCGACTTCATCGCCATCGCTGATGCCGTCACCATCGCTATCGGCATTGTTTGGATCAGTACCTGCGGCGGTTTCTTGGTCATTGGTCAGCCCATCGCCGTCTTGGTCACAATTGCCTGCATTGACATCGGGGCTACAGGCATTGACTGGGTCGCTGCCGTTTGCGACTTCTGCATCGTCTGGGATGCCATCACCATCGCTATCTGTATTGCTGTAAGGATCAGTACCATTGATGGCTTCATCGCCGTTGGTGACACCGTCGCCATCACAGTCTGCGGCTGCCCACGTGGCATTGCTTGCATCATAACTCGTATAGCCTGGCGCTTGCATTGGGTCACACGCGTTGGCGGGATCATTACCGTTTGCGATTTCGATATCATCAGGGACACCATCGCCGTCGGTGTCTGTACCAGCACCAGGGCCTGCGGGGTCAATGATGACTGAGTCAGTCACGGTATGGTCACCAAATGCGCCGTCGGTGAGGACATAATCGTATCGAACCACATCGTTACCACCAATATTAACCACCACGGCATTATTGGGGTAAGGTTGATACTGATCGTCAGTCAAACCAGGTGCAGTCGGCGCGTGTTTTCTAAAGAAATACCCTGTTGGACTTTGTAATCCGTGCCAGAAAGTACTCATATCAGCGCTATCGCCTGGGTTAATGCAGTCTAGCGTCACTGCAACTAAGCCGAAAGTATAAGCATAGTTGGGGTCAACTTGTCCAATATCGGTTTCGGTTACGACCGCGACGTTATTGACTTGTGAACAGCTATTATTAACGGCCATAGTGACATATGAGCTGCCTGTGGCATCGAGCATTGACGCGACATTGCCTTGTAAGTAGTCAGGCGTACCATCGTTATTACCATCACCTGCATTGGGTGCAGCGTTTTCAATGTGGTCTGGTATGCCATCACCGTCGCTGTCTTCTGCAAGGTAAGGATCGGTGCCATTGGTCACTTCATCGCCGTTGGTGATACCGTCACCATCGCAGTCTGCGGCTGCCCATGTGGTATTGCTTGCATCATAACCGGTATAGCCTGGGGCTTGCATTGGGTCGCATGCGTTGGCTGGGTCGCTGCCGTTAGCCACTTCGGCGTCATCAGAGATACCATCACCATC
>NZ_WHNW01000026.1 GCF_009362845.1 Ostreibacterium oceani
TTATCTAATCTCGATTGAAAGCCATATTGTGTTTTCTGCGTAAGATTAGTTTTAGTAGCTAAACAAGCAGTAGCCCAATGCTTAAAACTATTCTTGTCTAGGTGCTTTTCACTTTCTTGCTGGATATGGTTTTGTGGGTCTATCCCATCGGCAAGCAGTCCTCTATAAAATTGACGCCTCTCTCTTGCTTTAGCTAATGCTACTTCAGGATATATTCCTAGCTTTAAATTAGTTCGCTTATTTGTTTTAGGTCTAACATAGTTAAGCAACCATAACTTAGTACCGTTAGGCTTAATTCGCAAAGATAACCCAGCGCCATCAGATAAATTGTATTCTTTATCTTTGGGTTTGCTATTTTTGATTTTTGAATCAGTGAGAGGGGTTACTAGCTTAGCCATAATTACTACCTTATAAAAGGGATATATTCAAATAGCTTTTTGTTAAATACAGATAATCCATTGCTACGCTTATGTTTGGCGTTTTATGTAACACGATTTTGTATTTCAAAAGCTGTGTTACTTCCTATGTTACCATAAAGGTGAGATTTTATAGTTTATTATGATAGCTTATGGAACAAAGATTTTAGACTAATCCCTTGCTAGTAAAGAGTTTTGAGGTTTTCTGAAGTGCTATGAAATATTGAAATGGCGGAGAAAGAGGGATTCGAACCCCCGGACCTGTTACAGTCGCCGGTTTTCAAAACCGGTGCATTCGACCACTCTGCCATTTCTCCGCGTTGTGGTGAGTGAATTTTACTG
>NZ_WHNW01000027.1 GCF_009362845.1 Ostreibacterium oceani
GCGATGTGGTTGCGAAATGTATCTAAATTTTGTAGTACCGAATTTAACTGATAATATGCAAACTATTATACTGCTGTCTTACAAGTGAATAATTCAACTTAAATAACTAAAAACAAAGCTAGATTTAATAAACCCCATCCCTCGCACAGCAAAAACCCCTCTATATCGGCCATGCAGCTCGCTGAGAGCGCTCAAAACACATAAGGCATAGTTATGCATAACTATAAGAAAACAGTCTCTTAAACAGCTCTTTTGGGCTTATGGAAGGCATGCGCCTCAAATGGCTTTCAATTTTTAGGTGAACGTATCTTGCATTCCTTTCAACGACGGTTTAAAGCGGTTTAAAATAGAATGATTATAGTATAAATAATTTTAAAGTCTGCTATTTAGCCGTGGATTATAAGCTTAACCTATCATCAAATAAACCAGCCGAGTATTACTCACCGAAACCAAGGCTTTTTTCATAAAAAAACGGACACGTTAATAACGTATCCGTTTTCATTATTTAACCTTAATTGG
>NZ_WHNW01000028.1 GCF_009362845.1 Ostreibacterium oceani
GCGATGTGGTTGCGAAATGTATCTAAATTTTGTAGTACCGAATTTAACTGATAATATGCAAACTATTATACTGCTGTCTTACAAGTGAATAATTCAACTTAAATAACTAAAAACAAAGCTAGATTTAATAAACCCCATCCGTCGCACAGCAAAACCCCTCCATATCGCCCACACATCTCACTGAGAGCGCTCAAAACACATAAGGCATAGTTACATAACTATAAGAAAACAGTCTCTTAAACAGTTTATCTTGGCTTCTGGAAGGCATGCGCCTCAAATGGCTTTCAATTTTTAGGTGAACGTATCTTGCATTCCTTTCAACGACGGTTTAAAGCGGTTTAAAATAGAATGATTATAGTATAAATAATTTTAAAGCCTGCTATTTAGCCGTGGATTATAAGCTTAACCTATCATCAAATAAACCAGCCGAGTATTACTCACCGAAACCAAGGCTTTTTTCATAAAAAAACGGACACGTTAATAACGTATCCGTTTTCATTATTTAACCTTAATTGG
>NZ_WHNW01000029.1 GCF_009362845.1 Ostreibacterium oceani
ACGATTGGAATTAAATCGATTCATCAATTTTTACAATACTGTCAAACCGCACAAAAGTTTGAACAACGCAACACCTTATGAGATACTTAGTCACTACTTTGAGTTAACCTAACTGTAAACAACGCGAGGATTTCTTACAGGTAACAACTTAACCATCACCAACAATGGGTCGGCAACGACGATTGATTTAAGTGGTTATTTAGACAACACGGATGACCAGCAGATTACGGATTTTAGTTTAGACGCAGCGACGAATGTGTTGACGTTGACTTTAGAGGACGGTGGTAGCCAGACGGTGGACTTGAGTGGTTTTGTCTCTAGCGATGATCAGGCATTGAGCAGCGATGGTACGGCGGGTAATATCAGCATTGAAGACGGCAATACGCTGACGCTAAACGTGAATGACGCGGACGCGGATGCGACGAACGAGTTAAACACGGGGTTTGCGATTAACGGCACGGACTTAGAGCTAACGGATGCGGGTGGCACG
>NZ_WHNW01000030.1 GCF_009362845.1 Ostreibacterium oceani
CAGTAAATTTGCCTATGATGAATGGGAAGCTTTGTTTGAGCATCATGGATTCTACGAAATGAGTGCCATTGGGTTTTACGCATCTATGATTGAATCAAGGCGGGAACAGGAAGCTGAGGCTAAGCTAAATAATCTGCAGCAAGCAGTAGAATTATTGTCGTCAAGAGGGGTAGAAGGAGTTACTGTAGCTTCGCTCATAAATGGTAGTAATGAATCTAAAGAGTTACTAGACATAGCAATGAAAATTCTAGGAGGCAATAAAACGATAACAAGCCAATCTGAAGCCTCTTTACGCAGCTCTGAAAACATCAACATAAAGAATGTACGCAACGAATTCTTAAAACACCTTATTGAAAAGAATGAAATTGAACTGGATCGAGATGGTTTTTGTAATTTGAAAAAGGATGAGGTCTGGGACAAGCTACATAGTAGTTATGAAGAATATATTAACTATGTGACTAAAAATAAAAAGCCACTAAAGGAATATCCTAATTGTATATATCATTATATGAA
>NZ_WHNW01000031.1 GCF_009362845.1 Ostreibacterium oceani
TTCATATAATGATATATACAATTAGGATATTCCTTTAGTGGCTTTTTATTTTTAGTCACATAGTTAATATATTCTTCATAACTACTATGTAGCTTGTCCCAGACCTCATCCTTTTTCAAATTACAAAAACCATCTCGATCTAGTTCAATGTCATTTTTTTCAATAAGGTGTTTTAAGAATTCGTTGCGTACATTCTTTATGTTGATGTTTTCAGAGCTGCGTAAAGAGGCTTCAGATTGGCTTGTTATCGTTTTATTGCCTCCTAGAATTTTCATTGCTATGTCTAGTAACTCTTTAGATTCATTACTACCATTTAAGAGCGTAGCCACAGTAACTCCTTCTACCCCTCTTGACGACAATAGTTCTACTGCTAGCTGCAGATTATTTAGCTTAGCCTCAGCTTCCTGTTCCCGCCTTGATTCAATCATAGATGCGTAAAACCCAATGGCACTCATTTCGTAGAATCCATGATGCTCAAACAAAGCTTCCCATTCATCATAGGCAAATTTACTG
>NZ_WHNW01000032.1 GCF_009362845.1 Ostreibacterium oceani
AAATACTGTAAACAACCCGAAGAAATCTTACATGTTACCCGTTAAACTTAAATCTTGGATTTCATTTGTGGGGTCTGCATCCGCGTCATTGACGTTTAGCGTCAGTGTATTGCCGTCTTCAATCGACAAGTTACCCGCGCTGCCATCGCTGCTCAATGTCTGGTCGTCCGTATTGTCCAAGTAAGCCGATAAGTCCACCGTGGTCGATGCACCATCCTCTATGCTAAGCGTCAACACGTTGCTCGCATCAATCGTTGCGCCCGTTAAATCCTGATCGTCACTGCCTATCGCCGACAACGGTACCGCCAGCGTGCCACCCGCATCCGTTAGCTCTAAGTCCGTGCCGTTAATCNTACTGTAAACAACCCGAAGAAATCTTACATGTTACCCGTTAAACTTAAATCTTGGATTTCATTTGTGGGGTCTGCATCCGCGTCATTGACGTTTAGCGTCAGTGTATTGCCGTCTTCAATCGACAAGTTACCCGCGCTGCCATCGCTGCTCAATGTCTGGTCGTCCGTATTATCCAAATAAGCCGATAAGTCCACCGTGGTCGATGCACCATCCTCTATGCTAAGCGTCAACACGTTGCTCGCATCAATCGTTGCGCCCGTTAAATCCTGATCGTCACTGCCTATCGCCGACAACGGTACCGCCAGCGTGCCACCCGC
>NZ_WHNW01000033.1 GCF_009362845.1 Ostreibacterium oceani
GACCCACAAAACCATATCCAGCAAGAAAGTGAAAAGCACCTAGACAAGAATAGTTTTAAGCATTGGGCTACTGCTTGTTTAGCTACTAAAACTAATCTTACGCAGAAAACACAATATGGCTTTCAATCGAGATTAGATAATTACATTTACCCTAAATTTGCTGATTGCAATATCAACGGCATATCAAGTAAATCCATTCTTGATTTTCTAAAGGGGATTGAAAACAAGGGGCTTTACGAAACGGCTAAACGATGCAAAGGAATAATGAGTCAAGTATTTAGACATGGAATCATGAATGGGGCGTGTGCTAATGACCCTT
>NZ_WHNW01000034.1 GCF_009362845.1 Ostreibacterium oceani
AAGGGTCATTAGCACACGCCCCATTCATGATTCCATGTCTAAATACTTGACTCATTATTCCTTTGCATCGTTTAGCCGTTTCGTAAAGCCCCTTGTTTTCAATCCCCTTTAGAAAATCAAGAATGGATTTACTTGATATGTCGTTGATATTGCAATCAGCGAATTTAGGGTAAATGTAGTTATCTAATCTCGATTGAAAGCCATATTGTGTTTTCTGCGTAAGATTAGTTTTAGTAGCTAAACAAGCAGTAGCCCAATGCTTAAAACTATTCTTGTCTAGGTGCTTTTCACTTTCTTGCTGGATATGGTTTTGTGGGTC
>NZ_WHNW01000036.1 GCF_009362845.1 Ostreibacterium oceani
GGCGACACGTCTGAGATTGGTGTGCCTTCGATTGAGCGTTTGGTTGCTGAGATGGACGCTTATATTCCTGAGCCTGAGCGTGATACAGACAAGCCGTTTTTGATGCCAGTAGAAGATGTATTCTCTATTCAAGGTCGTGGCACGGTGGTAACGGGTCGTATTGAGACGGGTATCATCAAGGTTGGCGACGAGATTGAGATTGTTGGCATGAAGGATACGACAAAGACGACGTGTACGGGTGTTGAGATGTTCCGTAAGCTACTTGACGAAGGCCGTGCAGG
>NZ_WHNW01000037.1 GCF_009362845.1 Ostreibacterium oceani
CCTGCACGGCCTTCGTCAAGTAGCTTACGGAACATCTCAACACCCGTACACGTCGTCTTTGTCGTATCCTTCATGCCAACAATCTCAATCTCGTCGCCAACCTTGATGATACCCGTCTCAATACGACCCGTTACCACCGTACCACGACCTTGAATAGAGAATACATCTTCTACTGGCATCAAAAACGGCTTGTCTGTATCACGCTCAGGCTCAGGAATATAAGCGTCCATCTCAGCAACCAAACGCTCAATCGAAGGCACACCAATCTCAGACGTGTCGCC